>NZ_PQTC01000015.1:0-113641 GCF_003850715.1 Enterobacter sp. 301B | reverse complement strand
GCCGTTACCAGGTCGGTATTCTCCCGGACGCGTACACCGTGGAAACGTGTCTCTGACATGTTAGCCACCATTACGTTATTGAGTTCGCAGTGATAATCCCTCATGTCTGAACGCCACTCACGCTATTGCGGGTCTGGCCGGACGGCGACAACAAAAACCGATTTAGTCTCTCCCGCGCGCGTGGGATCCTTCGCCGGAATAAGGGGGGAAGCATGGCACTTACAGACCTGACAAAATCACTTAGCGACGCCGTCAGCAGCTATAACGATTCACTGACCGAGGCGGTAAAAAGCCCAGGATTCAGCATTACGATGAGCGGCAAGGTGCTGACGCAGCTTGATGATCGGATCATGTCGTTTTCACTGACGGACAACAGGGGGTTTGATGCCGATCAGCTGTCCATTTCCATTGATGACAGTGACGGTATGGTTGCCCTGCCGCCGCGCGGGGCTGAGCTTGCCGTATCAATTGGCTGGCTGGGTGAGCCGCTGATTTACAAGGGGTTGTATACGGTTGACGAGGTGTCCCATGAGGGCCCGGCAGATACGATTGGCATTACTGCCCGCAGTGCTGATTTTCGTGAAGAGTTCAACGTAAAACGTGAAGTCTCATGGCATGACGTCACTGTTGAGCGCGTTGTGTCGGCCATTGCGCACCGCTACGGACTGAAGGCACAAATCAGTGAAATGCTCATGGATATTGAGATTGATCACGCCGACCAGACGCAGGAAAGTGATATGTCTTTCCTTACCCGCATGGCGGAAATGCTGGGCGCAATTGCCACCGTCAAGAACGGCAATTTGCTGTTTATCCTGCCTGGCGGCGGTGTTACCGCTGAAGGGAAGGCACTACCCTCTGCCAGTATTGACCGCACAAGCGGCGACCGTCACCGCTTTCGTATTGCCGATCGGGATGCGTATACCGGCGTCCGGGCTTACTGGCTGGATCTCAATTTTGGCAAAAAGAAAAAGGTCAGCGTTAAGCGCCGCAAGCCTGCAAAGCCGAAAAAAGATAAGAGCAGCAGCCGTGAGGGCGATTACATGGAGGGCGCAGACGGTAACGTTTATGTGCTGCGCAAGACCTACCAGAATGAAGAAGCGGCAAAACGCGCGGCGGCGGCTAAGTGGCAACAGCTTCAGCGTGGCGCGGCAGAGTTTTCGATCACCCTGGCGCGTGGCCGCGCTGAGCTATACCCAGAAATGCATGTCACGGTTAGCGGTTTTAAGGATGAAATAGACAATCAGGACTGGATAATTGCGCGTGCTGAGCACGTTATAGACGACAGCGGTTTTACCACCCGGCTGGAGCTGGAAGCGAAAATACCTGACTGGATAGCGGAAACTGAATAAAATGAAATGGAGTTCAACTCCCACAGGGGAGCTATCATTATGTTCAGATGTCCATTTTGCGGCGCTATGGCCCGCACCCGTACCAGCCGTAAAATAACCGATATGACAATCCGGCAATATCACCAGTGTCAAAATCTGGAATGTAGCCGGTCATTCACCACACTTAACAGTGTGGAAAGGGAGGTAACAAAGCGTGCAGGCACTGCACCGTTACCACCTGATTTCATTCCACGCGATGCCTTCCCGGCATCAAATTATGGCAGAAACCAGCTTAATCTGGCTCTCTGATTATCCTCAAAGCGCCCCCGTTAATTTCCAAAATGCGGGGGTAGCTTCAAGTAAACGTTTTTTCCAAAGAAAATATCTTTGATAAAATCAGTCAGCATATTAATCGCGATGATGGGATAGGGATATGAAAAAGGTGTTGTTAATACTGGCTTTGGTTTCTCTCGTTGGATGTAAGCCCAGCGCTGAAAAAGCTGTTGAACTAGGTAAGTCAGAAGTCGCAGCAGATGTTAGGGATCCAGATAGCGTAAAATTTAGATATCTTCGATTTGTTCAGGGTGAGGATTCACCTGATGGGGCTACCGTTGGCTATGTTTGCGGCCAGATTAATGCAAAAAATGGTTTTGGGGCTTACGAAGGATTCTCCCCATTCCTTATGAAAATCAGCATGAAATCAAAGGGCACGTTTTCTAAGGGAGTTACCTACTCTGTAACAGAGAAGAAAATCTACACCCGATTTAGCGAGCCATTGCCAGATAGTTACAGGGAGAAGTGCGGGGGTGATGAATAGCTGACCAATCTCTTTGTGATTGATTAGGTATGTGGTCATTTTGTGGATCTAATTTATGTAATTTGATTAAAAATCAATAATTTGAGTTTAATATAGTGGGGCGCAAGCGCCCCGTTTTAATACATCACGTTCTGGTCAGAACTTGTAGGTCACACCCACGGAGAAGATGCCGGACCAGGACTTGTCGACCATCGGGCTGTCCTTCACTTCGTCGCTCAGACGGGTATAACGGCCAGTACCGTACACGTTCCAGTCGCCGAGGAAGTTATAGGAGGCGGTGAGTTCCAGGTACGGATCCCAGCCATCATCAGCGCTGTAGCTCTTCAGACCACTGCGGCGAGACTCAGCCTTAGACACGCCATAGTAGTAGTCATTGTAATTCTCGCTGCTGTACTGCACACCGATACCCGGCGTCAGGGTCACCGCGCCGTTGGTATAGCGATAAAGCCACGCCAGATCCCAGATGAAGCCATTGCTGTTGTCCAGGGTATCGCCCGCCAGCGCCGTGCGCAGGAAGCCATACTGGGTATTATGGACGTAAGAAAGCCCGGCCATCAGTGAGCTTCTGCGCTTGTCCAGCTGACGAAGCGCATTGCTGTCGCTGTCGCCTGGTTTAAAGTACGTTGGGTCGTAATAGGCCATGATGGAGAGCTTATCGGCCGTATCGTTCCACAGATAGTAGCCGCCGCCCAATCCACGGAACCAGAAGTTATCGCCTTCATAGGTGACAACGGGGACAGGATAAACGTCGCGGTCATACTGCTTGTACGGGCTGTTGATCACGCCAGCACCCGCGCCAACAGTCCACTGGCTCTCAGCCTGTACGGTGCTCGCTGCGGTAGCGGCAAGGATGCCCAATGCCAGAAGTTTGAGTTTGGTCACAATCCATTCTTTCCTGTAGTCAAATAATCAGCGGGTGAAGTGTAACCGCCATTCCCGTACATCCCAAAATTTTTTGCGCGCGAATCCATTTGATTAACCCGTTATTTTTCATTTTTCAGATGACATCCCGCTTTCATTTATGTGACCGATAAATGAAAAACCCCCTTTTCGCTTATAACCGCAGTGGAAATTTTTGGATGAGTTATTGATATGTCATTGAAAGTAGATTTTATCCGTATGCAAGTTTTGCAATTGCCATCTACGCTTTAATTTAAGAAGAGGTTTTGCTGAACACCCTGCGGTTCATAGCCTTCGACCTGGCACACAGGTTGCTGCTCTGGCAGTGAGGTGCGAAAGATTCTCTTCCGGGAGCCTCCACTACTCATACGAACGGCTCTTATCCTGTGCTAAAAAACGAAAGGACGGCATGCCATGAATATATTCGATCACTATCGCCAGCGCTACGAAGCTGCCAAGGACGAAGAGTTCACACTGCAGGAGTTTCTTACCATTTGTCGGCAAGATCGCAGTGCCTATGCCAATGCGGCAGAACGGCTATTGATGGCTATCGGTGAGCCAAACATGGTTGATACTGCCCTGGAGCCACGGCTTTCCCGTCTTTTTTCGAATCGGGTAGTCGCCCGATACCCGGCGTTTGAAGAGTTCTATGGTATGGAAGATGCCATTGAGCAGATCGTCTCCTACCTGAAGCATGCCGCTCAGGGGCTGGAAGAGAAGAAACAGATCCTTTACCTGCTGGGTCCCGTGGGCGGGGGTAAATCCTCCCTGGCTGAACGGCTGAAAGCGCTGATGCAGCGCGTGCCGATCTATGTGCTGAGCGCCAACGGCGAGCGCAGCCCGGTTAATGACCATCCGCTGTGCCTGTTTAATCCGCAAGAGGATGCGCAAATTCTGGAAAAAGAGTTTGGCATTCCGCATCGCTATCTCGGTACGATCATGTCGCCGTGGGCGGCAAAACGCCTGCACGAGTTTGGTGGGGACATCACCAAATTCCGCGTCGTGAAAGTGTGGCCGTCTATCCTCGAGCAGATCGCCATTGCTAAAACTGAACCCGGTGACGAGAACAACCAGGACATCTCGGCGCTGGTGGGTAAAGTCGATATCCGTAAGCTGGAACATCACGCGCAAAACGACCCGGATGCCTACGGCTATTCCGGTGCGCTGTGCCGCGCCAACCAGGGGATTATGGAATTCGTCGAGATGTTTAAAGCACCGATCAAAGTGCTGCATCCGCTGCTGACCGCCACCCAGGAGGGGAACTACAACGGGACGGAAGGTATTTCCGCCCTGCCGTTTAACGGGATTATCCTCGCCCACTCGAACGAATCTGAATGGGTGACCTTCCGTAACAACAAAAACAATGAGGCGTTCCTTGACCGTGTGTACATCGTCAAAGTGCCTTATTGCCTGCGGATCTCCGAGGAGATCAAGATTTACGAAAAACTGCTCAACCACAGTGAGCTGGTCCATGCCCCTTGCGCACCGGGAACGCTGGAAACGCTGTCGCGCTTCTCGATTCTGTCGCGCCTGAAAGAGCCGGAAAACTCCAGCATTTACTCCAAAATGCGCGTGTATGACGGCGAAAGCCTGAAGGATACCGACCCGAAAGCCAAATCGTACCAGGAATACCGCGATTACGCCGGGGTCGACGAAGGGATGAACGGTTTGTCGACGCGTTTCGCGTTTAAGATCCTCTCCCGCGTCTTTAACTTCGACCACGCGGAGGTGGCCGCCAACCCGGTTCATCTGTTCTACGTGCTGGAACAGCAAATTGAACGTGAACAGTTCCCACAGGAGCAGGCTGAACGCTACCTGGAGTTCCTGAAAGGCTACCTGATCCCGAAATACGCCGAGTTTATCGGCAAAGAGATCCAGACCGCCTACCTGGAATCCTATTCCGAATACGGCCAGAACATTTTCGATCGGTACGTCACCTACGCTGACTTCTGGATCCAGGATCAGGAGTACCGCGACCCGGATACCGGCCAGCTGTTTGACCGTGAATCCCTGAACGCAGAGCTGGAAAAAATTGAGAAACCGGCCGGGATCAGCAACCCGAAAGACTTCCGAAACGAGATTGTGAACTTCGTGCTGCGCGCCAGAGCGCATAACAACGGCCGCAATCCAAACTGGACCAGCTACGAAAAACTGCGCACGGTTATAGAGAAGAAAATGTTCTCTAACACGGAAGAGCTGTTGCCGGTTATCTCGTTCAACGCCAAAACCTCAACCGACGAGCAGAAAAAGCACGACGATTTTGTCGACCGTATGATGGAAAAAGGCTATACGCGCAAACAGGTCCGCCTGCTTTGTGAATGGTATCTGCGCGTGCGTAAATCGTCTTAAAACAAGTGCCCGGTAACGCGCTTACCGGGCCAACAAAATGTCCGGCACTTACGGACGCTGCAAGTTGGCAAATGCAGTACGGGGGATATATGACCTGGTTTATTGACCGGCGTCTTAACGGCAAAAACAAGAGCACGGTGAATCGCCAGCGCTTCTTGCGCCGTTATAAAGCGCAAATTAAACAGTCGATCTCCGAGGCCATCAACAAACGCTCGGTGACCGACGTCGACAGCGGCGAATCCGTCTCCATTCCCAACGATGACATCAGCGAACCGATGTTTCATCAGGGGCGTGGCGGTCTTCGCCATCGCGTGCACCCAGGTAATGACCACTTCGTCCAGAATGACAGAATCGAGCGGCCACAAGGCGGAGGCGGCGGTTCTGGCAGCGGTCAGGGACAAGCCAGCCAGGACGGTGAAGGCCAGGATGAGTTCGTCTTTCAGATTTCAAAAGACGAATATCTCGACCTGCTGTTTGAGGATCTGGCCCTGCCGAATCTGAGAAAGAATCAGCACCGTCAGCTCAACGAATACAAAACCCATCGCGCGGGTTATACCGCAAACGGGGTGCCCGCCAACATCAGCGTGGTGCGTTCACTGCAAAACTCGCTGGCGCGACGCACGGCGATGACGGCAGGCAAACGGCGCGAACTGCGCGAGCTGGAAACCAGCCTGAAAGTGGTGGAAAACACCGAACCGGCGCAACTACTGGAAGAGGAGCGCCTGCGAAAAGAGATTGCCGAACTGCGGGCGAAAATCGACCGGGTACCGTTTATCGACACGTTCGACCTGCGCTACAAGAACTACGAAAAACGTCCGGAGCCTTCCAGCCAGGCGGTGATGTTCTGCCTGATGGACGTTTCAGGTTCAATGGATCAGGCCACCAAGGATATGGCTAAGCGTTTTTATATTCTGCTCTATCTGTTCCTGAGCAGAACGTATAAGAACGTGGAGGTGGTCTACATCCGCCATCACACTCAGGCGAAAGAGGTGGATGAGCATGAGTTTTTCTACTCGCAGGAGACCGGTGGCACCATCGTGTCGAGTGCCCTGAAGCTGATGGATGAGGTGGTAAAGGAGCGTTACGACCCGGCGCAGTGGAACATCTACGCCGCCCAGGCATCGGATGGCGATAACTGGGCGGATGACTCGCCCCTGTGTCATGAAATCCTGGCGAAGAAGATCCTGCCGGTGGTGCGCTACTACAGTTACATTGAAATTACCCGTCGCGCCCACCAGACGCTGTGGCGTGAGTATGAGCATCTGCAAGCGATGTTCGATAACTTTGCGATGCAGCACATTCGTGACCAGGATGACATCTATCCGGTCTTCCGGGAACTGTTCCAGAAACAGTCTTCCACCAGCAACGCATGAATCAACAGCCAGCGCTCCCGCTGGCTGTTTTCTTTCAGCCCTCTCCCTCCCGTGCTAATGTAGCAAGCTACGTATTGGCTAATCACAGGTGAAATCGTTATGTCTGATGACGTGACCGGGACGACAACCCATCAGCAGCTAATCAGCTTATTAACCGAGCAGGAGGCGCACTTTCGTGTGGTGGCGCATGAGGCCGTAGGGAAATGCGAAGCGGTCAGTGAAATTCGCGGGACCGATCTCCGCCAGGGTGCAAAAGCGCTGGTCTGTAAGGTAAAAGGCAACGGCGTTAAGAAACATATTCTGGCAATCCTCGCCGCCGATCGGCAGGCCGATCTGAGCCTGCTGGCCAGCCATTTCGGAGGGCTTAAGGCATCTCTCGCCAGTCCGGCCGAAGTGGATGCGCTTACCGGCTGCGTTTTCGGCGCCATTCCCCCCTTCAGCTTTCACCCGGATCTGACGCTGGTCGCCGATCCGCTGCTGTTTGAGCGCTTTGACGAGATCGCCTTTAACGCCGGTCTGCTGGAAAAATCGGTGATTATGGATACCCAGGACTATCTGCGTATCGCCCGTCCTGAACTGGTGTCGTTCCGTAAACAATAAATACAGAGGCTGGCTAACGGTCAGCCGTTTTCCAGCAGCAGCACGGAAGCAATCAAAATAATCGCGATGATAAAAAACGATGAGGAGATAATCAGCGTTTCGATAAACATAGGATCGTTCATGATGCCCTCTGTCTTGCCCATTTCCCTTTTTTTTACTCCCGCAAAATGACAGTTAAATGACAATGACGCGTCCGCGAAATGACAATTTTTCGCTGAAACGATTCGCTGTTAACTCCCCTCCCCCGTATAAAGTCACTGTTTAAATACTTTATTTGTTACCGGTATCACGAAAAGAAATTTACGTAACCCCGATGCCAGATCTCGCAATTGTTAACCTTTTCATGATGGTTAACCTTGTTTACGGAGCACCTCATAAATAAACCTTACACTGGCAAGGTGAATACAATGACCGAGATAATTACCCGTAAAGAAAAAATCAGTTATGGGTTAGGCGATATGGCGAGCCATATTGGGCTGGATAACGTCATTATTTTTCTGACGTTTTACTATACGGACGTGGTGGGGTTACCTGCCGCATTCGTGGGCACTATGTTTCTTCTGGCGAGAACCGCCGATGCCATAATTGATCCGGCGATGGGCTATATCGCAGACAGGACGCGTACCCGCTGGGGAAAATTCCGCCCCTGGATGCTGTGGCTGGCGCTGCCCTTTGGCGCAAGCTGTCTGCTGACCTACGCCGTGCCGGCGTCGCTCGACCTGCACGGTAAAATGATTTTCGCCACCGTCAGCTATACCCTGATGATGCTGATGTATACCGCAATCAATATTCCCTATTGCTCCATGGGCGCGGTAATTACGCCCGACAACGATGCGCGAATTTCCCTTCAGTCTTATCGCTTTTTCCTTGCCACGCTGGGTGGCGCGTTGTCGACATTCTTTATGATGCCGTTGGCAGAGTTTTTAGGCGGCGACGATAAATTACTGGGCTACCGCTGGGCGATGGCCATTATGGCGACCGTCGCGGTGATCATGTTCTGGATCTGCTTCGCCAATACGCGTGAACGTATTAAGGCTCCCGCCACCCACAATAATTATCTTGCGGAACTGCGGGATTTATTACGAAACGACCAATGGCGCGTTGTCGCCGTCCTGGTATTAACCAATATTGGTTTTGGCGTTATTCGCCTTGGCGCAATGATGTATTTCGTCACTTATTATCTCGGTAGCGCAAGCTATTTTATGTGGATGCTCGGCGCGCATATTCTCGGGAAAGCCGCAGGCAGCGCGCTGGCCAAACGTCTGACGCAGAACGTCAGCAAAGTGCAGATGTTTGGATATTGTTCCGTACTGGCGGGGGTACTCAGCATCGCCCTGTTCTTTGCGCCTAAGTCGGTGCTTATTCTGGTGCCCATGACGTTTATCGTCTCCACCCTTTACCAGGCCACCACCACGCTAATGTGGGTGATGATGGCGGATGTCGCCGATTACGGCGAATGGAAACAGGGCAAACGCATGGACGGCGTGATCTTCTCCACCTTCCTCGCCGTACTCAAGCTGGGGATGGCGATCAGCGGCGCGATTGTTGGCTGGACGCTGGGCTTAAGCGGCTATGTTGCCAATGCCCCGGAACAAACTACCACGGCCATGTACTCCATCATCGCCCTCTTCACCGTCGTACCTGGCATCTTGTCGCTCTGCGCGTTTGCCACGCTGCGCTGGTACAAGCTCGACGACAGCACAATGCAATCCATCCATCTCGCCAAACACCCTGTTTAGAAGGACGCATTATCCATGAGTGAGCTGATTCAACATTCCAACTGTATCGAATGGCGTTTTGAACGCCAGATCCTGCGCATCGAACCCTGGGGAGAAAACAGTCTTCGCGTCAGGGCCACCTGCTCCCCGGCATTTGATGACGCCTTACAGGCACTGTTGCCCGCCGCCCCTTGCCAGGCCGAGATTGTCGCCGAAGCGGAAAGCCTGACGCTGCGCAACGGCAATATTACCGCGACCCTGAACCTTAAAGGTCAGTTGGCCTTCTACAATCAGCGCGGCGAACTGCTGCTGGAGGAGATGTGGCGCCAGCGTTCAACGGTGGGTATCGGTGCCAGCGAAAAGAGTCAGGATAAATATGTCAGCGCCCTGAAGCTGGATGGCCGCGAATTTAAACCATTGATGGGCGGCAAATATCAGCTCACCGTCCGGTTTGAATCGCGTCCGGATGAACGCATCTATGGGATGGGTCAGTATCAACAGCCGTGGCTGGATCTGAAAGGCTGCACGCTGGAGCTGGCTCAGCGCAACTCCCAGGCCAGCGTGCCCTTTATGCAGTCCAGCCTTGGCTATGGCCTGCTGTGGAACAACCCGGCGATTGGTGAAGCCAGCTTTGCAAAAAATCAGACGGAATGGCGCGCCCGCGTCACAGGAGAGATGGACTACTGGATCACCGCCGCTGACACGGTGGCGGAGATCACCCGCCAGTACGTGAAAGCCACCGGTACTCCGCCCCCCGCCCCGGCGTTTATCAGCGGGCTGTGGCAGTGCAAATTGCGATACCGCACCCAGCAGGAGGTGCTGGAGGTTGCGCGGGAGTATCGCCGCCGTAATCTGCCGCTGTCGGTGATGGTCATCGACTTTTTCCACTGGCCGAATCAGGGCACCTGGTGCTTCGACCCCGTAGACTGGCCCGATCCTGAAGGCATGGTCGACGAGCTGCGCGAAATGGGTATTGCGCTGATGGTGTCGGTGTGGCCAACGGTAGAGGCGCGCAGCCCCCTCTACCCGCTGATGATAGCCAAAGGCTGGCTTGTCAGCAGTGAGCGCGGCGTGCAGGTCAACCTCGATTTTATGGGCAATACCACCTTCTTTGATGCGACCCATCCTGAGGCGCGGAAATTCGTCTGGGATACGGTGAAGAAAAATTACTACGACATGGGCATTAAGCTGTTCTGGCTGGACGAAGCGGAGCCGGAATACCGCGCCTATGATTTTGACAACTATCGCTACCACGCCGGTCCGGTACTGGAAGTGGGCAATCGCTACCCGCGTGACTTTGCGCAGGGCTTTTACGATGGGCTCCAGGCAAACGGCGAAACCGACATTGTTAACCTGGTACGCTGCGCCTGGGCAGGCAGCCAGCGATTCGGCGTGCTGGCGTGGTCGGGTGATGTCCACTCATCGTTCCATGCTTTTCGCAATCAACTCGCCGCAGGACTGAATATGGGGCTGGCGGGGATCCCATGGTGGACGACCGATATCGGCGGCTTCCAGGGAGGGAACGTTAACGACCCGGCGTTCCATGAATTGCTGATCCGTTGGTTCCAGTGGGCGGTGTTTACACCGGTACTGCGCATGCACGGCTATCGCGAACCGCAGATCCAACCTCCGGAGCGCTACCGTGACGGTATTCCTCAGTGTAACAGCGGTTCGCCTAATGAGCTGTGGAGTTACGGAGAAGAGAATTACGCCATCATGCAGCACTGGCTTACCGTGCGCGAAACCCTGCGCCCGTATATTGACGCATTGTACCGGCAGGCTCATCTGCACGGAGACCCGCTTATGCGTCCGCTGTTCTGGCACTATCCGAAGGATAAGCAGAGCTGGGCGTGTGAAGATCAGTATCTGTTTGGTGAAGATCTTCTGGTGGCGCCGGTTATGCAGGCCGGTCAGCGTGAGCGCGATGTCTGGCTGCCGACGGGCAATAGCTGGATCGCCCTCAACGGTGAGCGCTACGCCGGTGGGGAGCATATCCGGGTGCCTGCGGCGCTGGAAACCATCCCGGTGTTTATCCGCGAAGGGAGTCCGCTTATCCAGCAACTGGTGGACTGACGTCAGGCAAGTGCCCAAAAATAGACAATTTTTTCAGTAAAGCCTGCCTGCCGTCGCGTTTGCGCGTAAAGTAAGCAGGCTTACTATTTTTGGCAAGGATCCCGTCATGTTCGACCCTACACTACTCATACTTCTGGCCCTGGCTGCTCTGGGTTTTGTCAGCCACAATACCACCGTCGCGATTTCCATTCTGGTCTTGATCATCGTTCGCGTCACACCGTTGAACACCTTCTTCCCGTGGATAGAAAAACAGGGGCTTACCATCGGGATCATTATTTTGACCATCGGTGTGATGGCCCCGATTTCCAGCGGAACGCTACCGGCCTCAACGCTGCTGCACTCCTTTGTGAACTGGAAATCGCTGGTGGCGATTGCAGTGGGCGTTTTTGTCTCATGGCTTGGCGGGCGCGGCGTGACGCTGATGAGCAGCCAGCCTTCTCTGGTGGCCGGGCTGCTGGTGGGCACCGTGTTAGGCGTGGCGCTGTTTCGTGGCGTGCCGGTTGGCCCGCTGATTGCTGCCGGACTGGTTTCGCTGTTTATCGGGAAGTCGTAGTCAGGCTTGCGATATAGCGGGCGGGCGTCTGTCCCAGTCCTTTCTTGAACATGGTGATAAAGGCGGTGGTGGAGTCATACCCCAGCGCCTGCGCCGCCTGCTGGACCGACTTCCCGCCGATCAAAAACTGCAATGCGACAATCAGCTGGAGCTGGTGTCGCCAGCGGCGAAAGCTTAAGCCGGTCTCTTTCACCACCAGTCGCGCCAGATTGCGCTCGCTCATGGCAAAGTGGCTGGCCCACTGCGCCAGCGTCTGCCAGGCGGCAGGTTCGTTTGCCATGGTCTCACTCATCAGACGAATTTTCGGATGCGGAGATACCGGCAGCTGGAGATGCTCCTGCGGTTGCAGGGGCAGTTCATCAAACAGGACGTCAACCAGCCTTCCGGTAGCGGGAAGAGGCAGTTCCTCCTGTGACCTGTCCGCGAGCGCCAGCACCAGCTCCCGCACCAGGGGCGATATTTTCAACGTACAGGTACGCGTCGGTAATTCGAGCGCACCGGGTTCAATAAACAGCAGGCAGAGCTGCGCGCCGGGCGTCGCCTTGTTGCTGTGCGGCGTTTGACCCGGTATCCACACCGCATACTGGGGCGGCACCATCAGCATCGCGTTCTCTACTTCACAGGTGATCGCTCCTCCCAGCGCCATAATCAGCTGCCCTTTGCGGTGCTGATGCAGCGGAATGTACTGTTCTTGTGCCACCACGCGGATGCGAAAGGCCACCGCCGCGTCGTGCTGGCTATCGGGATCGTAGCCGTCGAGTCCCAGTCCATACATAAAGTTGTCCGATATTAGCGATAAACTGTCATTTTAGCCTGATTTCAACCACGACTTAAATCGGTATGGTATGCGCTCGCCTGAACGTAAGAGACAATAATGACTACTGCTATTCAACCTTCCGGGAAACAGGGCGCGCTGCTGGTTGCAGGCATCCTGATGATCGCCACGACGCTGCGCGTCACCTTTACCGGGGTCGCCCCCCTGCTCGACACCATCCGACAGGACTATGGCTTAAGCACGGCGCAAACCGGCCTGCTCACAACGCTGCCTCTGCTGGCCTTCGCCTTTATCTCTCCCCTTGCCGCAGGCGTCGCCCGGCGCCTGGGCATGGAGCGCAGCCTTTTTATCGCTCTGCTGCTGATTTGCATCGGGATTGGCGTACGTTCGCTGCCGTCGGCCTCGCTGCTGTTTATCGGTACGGCGATCGTGGGCTGTGGGATTGCGCTGGGCAATGTCCTGTTACCCGGATTAATCAAACGTGATTTTCCGGGCCAGGTCGCAAAACTGACGGGGGCTTATTCGCTGACGATGGGGGCCGCCGCTGCCGCAGGGTCGGCGCTGATCGTCCCGCTGTCGCTGGGGAGTGGTGGCTGGCACGGGGCGCTGTTGATGCTGATGTTCTTCCCGCTGGTGGCGCTGCTGCTGTGGTTACCGCAATGGCGCAAGAGGCCGGCCGCCACCCTGACCGGTGCGGGCGCGTTGCACAATCGGGCAATCTGGCGCTCGGCACTCGCCTGGCAGGTGACGCTTTTTCTGGGCATTAACTCGCTGATTTACTACGTCATTAACGGCTGGTTACCCGCGATTTTACTTAGCCACGGCTACAGCGAAACGCAGGCTGGCTCCATGCACGGACTTCTCCAGCTGGCAACCGCTGTTCCCGGTCTCGCCATTCCGCTGATCCTGCACCGTCTTAACGATCAGCGTGGCATAGCCGGGCTTGTCGCTCTGATGTGCGCCGTCAGTGCGGCCGGGTTCTGGTTCGCGCCGGGGCTGGCCGTCGTCTGGACGCTGGTGTTTGGCTTTGGATCCGGCGCCACCATGATCCTCGGCCTGACGTTTATCGGACTGCGGGCCAGCTCGGCCCATCAGGCCGCCGCGCTCTCCGGCATGGCACAGTCGATTGGCTATCTGCTGGCGGCCTGTGGCCCACCGCTGATGGGGAAAATTCACGATACCGCCGGAGACTGGCGCATTCCGCTGCTGGCCTGCGCGCTGGCTGCGGTAGTGATGGCCCTGTGCGGCATGCTGGCCGGGCGTGACCGGGAGATCACACCCCGCTGACATTCAAGGCAGACCTGACGGTCTGCTTTTTTTATCCCTGCGCCGCCCGCAGCATGGCCTGTACCAGCACCACCGGGCGCCCTTGAAGCGCAGCCCGCTCATGCTGGAACAGGGTGATGACAAAGAAAGGATGGGTCAGCAGCTCTGCCGCGCGGATCTCGCCCTGCTCGTCCCAGCCCGTTACGCGCATGTCGCCCCGCTCAAGCTGGCTGGCAAACTCAGACGAGACGCCGTAATTGCAGTGATAACCTTCCTGAATTTCCGGCTTGCCGTACGCTTTGGCAATCAGCGTGTTGTTCCGCAGCTCAATCGCGTCGGTTTTTTCCACCAGCGAGCAGGCCAGCGGCGCAATCACCATCCTCCCCTCGGTATCGGTTTCGGCATGGCCTGCATCGTGCCAGCCCAGCACATTACGGGCATACTCAATCAGCGCATGCTGGAACCCGCCGCAGGTGCCGAGAAAAGGGATGCTGTTTTCACGCGCGTAACACGCGGCAATAAACGCCGCCTCGGTGTTTTTATACGGGCTTGCCGGTACCAGCCAGATGGCATCGTACCCGACCAGGTCTTCGGGGTTGGTCAGCTCAGGCGTGGCGAGCCAGTCATAATCAGCGGTGAGATCCAGAACCGCAGCGGCGTCGTCAATCGCCAGCGGGATCGCCTGGTGCGCAATAACATCGGGATTGTAATCACCAACCAGCGCAATGCGCAGCGTCGTTTTAACCGGGGAGAGTTCCATGAGAGATTCCTTATGCCGGAGGATTTTCAGATAACATAAGGAACCTCAGACTACCGATCTTTTGCAATTATCACAATACCTTAAATTGGGTGGTTAAACGCCGGGTGCTATAGTGTTCTTGCCGAACGTCGCACGGTAGGAGGAAAACGGATGATTCAATGTAAGCGCGTATATGAACAGGCAACGTCAGACGATGGTTACCGGGTGCTGGTAGACAGACTCTGGCCGCGAGGGATAAAAAAGACCGACCTCGCCTGTGATGAGTGGTGTAAAGCGCTAACGCCGTCCAGCGAACTGCGGAAAGCCTTTCACAGTGAAACGATAGATTTCACCGCGTTCAGTGAAGCCTATCGTAAAGAGCTGGCGCAGCATCAGGATGAAGGCAAACGCCTGGCGGCCCTCGCCCGACAGCAGACCGTGACGCTACTCTATGGGGCGAAAAACACGGAGCAGAATCACGCGCGGGTACTGGCGGACTGGCTGCGTAAACTGTGATTAACCGATTGCCAGCTCATCCACGTTGTGTGGCATCTCGTCGGGAGTAAGCGGCATCAAATGTTCCGGGCGAACAAACGCAAAACCGTGCTGATTATCAAAGGCGTAAACATCACCGGTGACCAGCCACAGCGCACGCGCTGATGTATCAGGTAATTGCGTCATGACGCCGTTAACCGGGTTCACAAAACGCTGGCCCGGCTGACAAAGGCCAAACAGCTCCACGGATTTACCGATATTTCGACGGCCCGCCGTCGTACGCGCACCCACAATTATCGCCATGCTGCCCGGTTTTAACTGAAACATACTTCTTCTCTCAAACGTACCGCCAGAAACTGGCTAAGAATAATCCTAAAGAGAAGTGTATCGCAGTTTTATTGCCGTTGTCATCTGGTCGGTTGCGGGTGATCGCGGCGATAGAGATCCCATTCATCGATCACTTCCCCGCCTGGCAATTTGCACTCGGTACGTACACCCTGCGGGCTTTGAACAGGGATTTGCTCTCCCCCTTTTTCCAGACAGTACACTGACGCCGGATTTGCCATACCAATAGCGTGCGGCGGTTGAGGCGCATCGGGAGGAGGTGTCTTTGTTGAGCATGCGGCCAGCGGTAAAACCAGCGCCAGGAGAAGATATTTCATTATCATGATCCTTCAGGGTGTTGAAAACGTCAGAGTAACGGGTCATCGCCGTTTTCTCCATGATTTCTCCATTAAACCTGCACGATTCATCCCTATAGTGGTGTCTGTTCTCACTCTGACCAGAGAACATCATTCCGTAATCAAGATGTTTTGCCCCGATCTCAACATCGGGGCTTTTTTTAGCCTCTCCTTCATCCGCTTTCAGAAGAATCTATAAAATTAATCCAGTTCATGTTTTACTATGACCGGAGTCTATATTTTCAGCATAACATGCAGATACAGAGGTCTTCTGCATGGGAGTCAACCTGCCTCATGTCAGATATCATTCTTGCCCGTGTTTCAGAAACCCTCTCCACCGAGCAATCTCTCGACAGTCTGGTGCGTCAGCTACTGGAAATGCTGGAAATTGTGACGGATATGGAATCAACCTACCTGACCAAAATCGATATCAACGCGCGTTTGCAGCACATTTTATATGCCCGTAACAGCAAGCAAATGCAGATCCCGGAAGGGTTCAGCGTGCCCTGGGACGAAACGCTCTGTAAGCGCGCCATGGATAGCGACACCTTGTTCAGTAACGAGGTGCCCGACCGCTGGCCGGAGTGTGAAGCGGCAAAAGCACTGGGTATTACAACCTATATGAGCGTGCCGGTTCACCTGGCTGACGGTTCTCTGTACGGCACGCTTTGCGCTGCCAGCACCGCACAGAAACAGTTCAGCGAGCGTGGCGAGCAGGTGATCAGGCTCTTTGCCGGGTTAATTGGTCAGTACATTCAGAAAGAGTCGCTTGTGCTTCAGCTTCGTGAAGCAAATGCGGCGCTCATTGCCCACTCTTACACCGACGCCCTTACCGGCCTGCCGAATCGTCGCGCCATTTTTGAAAACCTTACCACCCTGTTCTCACTGGCGCGCCATCTTAACCGCAACGTCATGATTGCCTTTATTGATCTCGATGATTTCAAGCGAATCAATGATCAGTACGGTCATGAAGCGGGCGATCGGTTCCTCGTTCAGGTCGGCAATCGACTGACTCACCAGCAAACGCAGGACGAAATTATCGGCCGGCTCGGCGGCGATGAATTTCTGGTTGCCAGCCTGAGTCACAGCGATGATGGCGACGCCAGCACAGAGGTCAACGCTATCAAAACCCGCCTCAACGGCCGTATCACGGGTGAATATGGGTTAGGTAATGTCACTATTCTCTATCCCGGTGCAAGCTATGGCGTCGTTATTGTTGATCCTCACTGCACAGATGAAGATAGTGCCCTGCGCACCGCAGACCTCGCGATGTATCAGGATAAAAAAGGAAAAAACAAAACAGGCTTTGTCGCGTTAGATTAAAACCGTACACTCTACGGCCTTATACAAACTCAAACAGGTGATGGCATGAGAATAGGGATCCTCTTTCCGGTGGTTATTTTTATCACGGCAGTAGTGTTTTTAGGCTGGTTTTTCCTTGGCGGTTACGCCGCGCCGGGGGCATAAATGAGAAAAACGACCCTCATCATGCTGATTGTCGCCATCGTGGCCGTCGCCGGTACGCAGTTTGGCTGGTGGTAACGCCCAAAGTAAAAAGGCCGCCCTCAGGCAGCCTTTTTTAACACAGGTCAGATTTAGCTTTTGATTTTTCTGTAGATAAACAGAACAACCAGCGCGCCAATCACCGCGACGACAAAGCTGCCGAAGTTGAAGCCATCAACTCTGCCAAAGCCGAACAGGGTACTGATCCAGCCACCGACGACTGCACCCACAATCCCCAGAACGATCGTGACGATGAAACCGCCGCCATCTTTGCCCGGCATAATCCACTTCGCCAGGATCCCCGCAATCAGCCCAAAGATAATCCAGGATAAAATTCCCATAGCTTTCCTCTCTGTATGGTTTTTGTCATTAAATCAACGACACAGAAAAGGATAGCACAGGATCTGAGAAAGGAAATTTGTGATAAGAATCACACGGTTCGTTTGAGTAAAATCTGAGCAATAAAAATTGCCGTTCCACACTCATCGTGGGGTTGCATCTTTTACTGAGAAAGATTATCTTTCTCATTACTGAATAGTTGAGCAAATCACTCAGGTATTCAGTACGACATTGCTCACATTGCTTCCAGTATTTCTTGCCCACTTTTTAGTGGGCTTTTTTTTGCCTCACCCCACCAAAATCTGGCGTTTTTTCCCATGAGGTGAACCGCTATTCTCTGTGGCTACTGAACAGCAAAGTGAATCTGATAACATGAACGTATCGAGCAAGTTCGTCATCTGCCTTAATCTTGTTTCTGCCAGTACGCTACTGTTACTGCTCTCAACACGGTTTGAGTGGTTCTGAGATGTAATGAGTCGGCATGGTGGCTTTCCTTTCAATTACGTGCGGGCTCAACGCGCATACTTGTAGCTTTAATGACCTGTGTTAAGATCCCTGCACCTCAGGACGTGGCGGGACAGCAGGAAAATGAACAAGGCCATTGCCGTTGCTATCATCTCAACCTTTATGGTCGTCCTGTCGCTGTATGCGGTTAACGCCATTATCGTTGAGCAGCAAAAGGACCGGCAGAGGGAGATCTCCCACACGCTCTTACGCTATTCCGAAGACTTGACGCAAAATATCGCCAGTACGCTTAAAAATACCTCCGCGAAGGGATGCGATAACGCCAGCCTGAACGTCTACCGTAATTTAAAGATGCAGAGTCTCTATTTCGCCGATGTGGGGTTTATTGAAAATGGGAAAATCACCTGCACCGCATTTTGGGGCAAGCTGGCAAATCCCATCGCTCTTCCCTCTGAGCTTCACAACACCCTGAACGGATTCAGTCTGGCGCAATTTTCACAGAAAGATTTTTTTGTAGGCAATGCGACAATTTATAACCATCTTATTATCTTCACATCACGTTCAGCCTACGATAAATTCTCTCCGGTCACCGCCAACTATTCACTTCGTTCTACCACGAAAGATTTCGACCGAACCTTTTTTACCGTTACGTCACCTACAGAAAACCTTAGCCGCTTGTCGTCACTGTTATTCACACAGACCGTGACGCAGTGCAGCACGCGCTGGGATTTGTGCGTTACCGTCACCCACCACAATGCCGGACTGGCATCGCTCTCCCGCGTAGTGATGGTGCTCCTGTGCTTGTTTTTATACTTTATCTGGGTATCCCTGACGCTGTTTTCTCTTCGACTTTATGAAGACCGACGTTCTCTGGAACGAACGCTGGTCAAGGCGGTGATAGCGAATACTATCAGCGTTCATTTTCAGCCCATAATTCGGGTTGCTGATAAGAAAATCGTCGGGGTTGAAGTCTTATCAAGATGGCAGGATAACAATCACAAAGAGGTTTCTCCTGAGCTGTTTATCCCGTTAATTAAAAAAATTGGTCTGTATAACGTTTATTATCAGAACATGATAAAGAAATCCCTGGCGGAAATTGCCGGGCTGGCGGCCGAACATCAGTTAATGATTTCACTGAACGTTGGCCGGACGGAAATTGAAGACGGCAAATTTCTGGCGGTATTACGTCATGCATGCTTAGAGAACGCTATTCCCTTATCGTTAATCAAAGTTGAGTTATCCGAGAATGGCGTTTCCACCTCGGCCATCCTTGAAGGGTTTTGTGAGGATCTTAAATCGGCAGGCGTCAAAATTTCAATAGACGATTTTGGCGTGCAAAACTCTAATCTGGCAAGGCTGTCCAATCTCAAATATGACGAAATCAAAGTGGATAAGTCGTTAGTGGATGGCATCAACGAGCATTATAAACAGGATATCCTGGTGATCTTTAGCGACGCGCTCGCTAAACTGCACAAAACCCTGGTGTTTGAGGGAGTCGAAAGCGAAACGCAATATCAGTTCATCGCGCAGAGATACCCCGATGCCCTCGTGCAAGGCTGGTACTTTTCAAAATCACTAACCCGGCACGACCTCGCCAGCCTGCTGGCTTACTCAGCGCGATGAAGCGTTATTCATTGCCCCATTGATTCAGGAAGTTCGCAATATCGTCAATGCGCGCTTCATCTATCTCCGCCTGGACAGCCATCTCCCGCTGCGCCTCTTCACTGATTTCCTCATTGTTGTATAAGCGAGTGAGCAGCAGCTGAAAATAGTGTGCCAGTGGCGTACGCTCCGCCTCTTCTGGCGGTTTTGCCGTTTCAGTCGCATACTCGTCGACGATGTCATAATACTTGAGCGGGATATCATGGGTCATAGCGTTGTTTTCCGTCTTGTGTGCATAAAAAACGGGAACCCTCAGGCTCCCGTTGTCATTTAACCCAGCGAGTGGATTACATGTTCGCGATAATCGCGTCGCCAAACTCTGAGCATTTCAGCAGTTTAGCGCCTTCCATCAGACGTTCAAAGTCATAGGTGACGGTTTTCGCGTTAATCGCGCCTTCCATACCCTTAACAATCAGGTCTGCGGCTTCGAACCATTCCATATGACGCAGCATCATCTCTGCGGACAGAATGATAGAGCCTGGGTTGACTTTGTCCTGGCCTGCATATTTCGGTGCAGTACCGTGAGTTGCTTCAAACAGGGCGCACTCGTCACCGATGTTCGCGCCCGGGGCGATACCGATACCACCCACCTGTGCTGCCAGCGCATCGGAGATGTAGTCACCGTTCAGGTTCATACAGGCGATCACGTCATATTCAGCAGGACGCAGCAGGATCTGTTGCAGGAACGCATCGGCGATCACATCTTTAATGATGATCTCTTTACCGGTGTTCGGGTTTTTAATTTTCTGCCATGGGCCGCCGTCGATCAGTTCACCGCCGAACTCTTCGGTCGCCAGCTGGTAGCCCCAGTCTTTGAACGCACCTTCGGTGAACTTCATGATATTGCCTTTGTGAACCAGGGTCACAGAGTCACGATCGTTGGTGATAGCGTATTCGATGGCGGCACGCACCAGACGCTTGGTCCCTTCTTCGGAGCACGGCTTGATGCCTATGCCGCAATGCTCAGGGAAGCGAATTTTCTTCACGCCCATCTCTTCGCGCAGGAATTTAATCACTTTTTCTGCATCAGCAGAATCCGCTTTCCATTCGATACCGGCGTAGATGTCTTCAGAGTTTTCACGGAAGATGACCATGTCGGTCAGTTCCGGGTGCTTAACCGGGCTTGGAGTGCCCTGGTAGTAACGCACCGGACGCAGACACACATACAGATCCAGTTCCTGACGCAGCGCCACGTTCAGGGAGCGAATGCCGCCGCCAACTGGCGTGGTCAGAGGGCCTTTGATAGCAACGCGATAGTCGCGGATCAGGTCCAGCGTTTCGGCTGGCAGCCAGACGTCCTGGCCATAAACTTGAGTCGATTTTTCACCGGTGTAAATTTCCATCCAGGAAATTTTACGCTCGCCTTTGTAGGCTTTCTCAACAGCGGCATCAACCACTTTCAGCATTGCCGGGGTAACGTCTACACCGATACCGTCACCTTCGATGAACGGGATAATCGGGTTGTGAGGAACGTTAATCTTGCCGTTTTGCAGGGTGATCTTTTTACCTTCCGCCGGAACAACTACTTTGCTTTCCATTAACCTCTCCTTCGAGCGCTTCTGGTTGTTACTGATCTTATGTTAATAAATTGTAATGAGCCTTCCGATAGTACCTGATTGTCCGACGCCATGAAAGGTCTTCGTTATTAGGCTATAATGCGGCAATTGATAACGCCTGAAAATACCATGACGAAAACTTCTTTTAGAAAACACCGGGTTGAGCGATTCAGCTCACGACAAGCCACCAGAAGAACGCCAGAACCCCAGCCAACGCGGGTCATACTGTTCAATAAACCCTACGATGTATTGCCGCAGTTTACCGACGAGGCCGGGCGCAGCACGCTGAAGGATTTTATCCCCGTTCAGGGGGTCTACGCGGCCGGGCGTCTGGATCGCGACAGCGAGGGGCTGCTGGTGCTTACCAATGACGGCGTGCTCCAGGCCAGGCTTACTCAGCCGGGCAAACGTACCGGAAAAATTTACTATGTGCAGGTTGAAGGCGAGCCGGACGACGCGTCGCTGGCAAAGCTGCGCAACGGCGTAACGCTGAACGATGGTCCTACCCTGCCAGCTGGTATTGAGCGCGTGAATGAACCCGAGTGGCTGTGGCCGCGCAACCCGCCGATTCGTGAGCGCAAATCGATTCCCACCAGCTGGCTTAAAATCACCCTTTATGAAGGCCGCAACCGACAGGTCAGGCGCATGACTGCGCATGTGGGCTTCCCTACCCTGCGACTCATTCGCTACGCCATGGGCAGCTACACGCTGGACTCGCTGGCTAACGGGGAATGGCGGGATGTTACCCCTAAGGAGAACTGATGTTTAAACCCCATGTTACGGTCGCCTGCGTGGTCCACGCGCAGGGGAAATTCCTGGTGGTGGAAGAGACCATCAACGGCAAAGCGCTTTGGAATCAGCCAGCCGGGCATCTTGAAGCCAACGAAACCTTATTGCAGGCAGCGAAACGCGAGCTCTGGGAAGAGACGGGTATCCGCGCCGAACCGCAGCACTTTATCCGTATGCATCAGTGGATAGCGCCTGACCAGACACCTTTCCTGCGCTTTTTATTCGCCGTTGAGCTTAACGAAACGTGCGCCACTGAACCGCACGACGACGATATCGATCGCTGCCTGTGGGTGACCGCAGACGAGATCCTGAACGCGCCAAACCTGCGCTCGCCGCTGGTTGCGGAAAGCATCCGCTGCTGGCAGTCTGCGGCTCGCCTGCCGCTGGATGTCATTGCAGAATTTAACTGGCCGTTTACAGAGGGTGTCAATGGTGGGGGGGCGTGATAGAATATGCCGCCTTGAAGTTCAATGTCGTGAGTATTCCATGTCAGATAACAGCCAGAAAAAAGTGATCGTCGGCATGTCCGGCGGTGTCGATTCCTCCGTTTCCGCCTACCTGTTGCAGCAACAGGGCTATAAGGTGGAGGGCCTGTTCATGAAGAACTGGGAGGAAGACGATGGCGAGGAATACTGCACTGCCGCTGCGGATCTCGCCGATGCGCAGGCCGTGTGCGATAAGCTCGACATCGAACTGCACACCGTTAACTTTGCCGCAGAATACTGGGACAACGTTTTTGAACTCTTCCTCGAAGAGTACAAAGCGGGCCGCACGCCAAACCCGGATATCCTGTGTAACAAAGAGATCAAATTCAAAGCCTTCCTGGAATTCGCCGCGGAAGATCTGGGCGCAGACTACATTGCGACCGGCCACTACGTGCGTCGCGCGGATGTGAATGGTAAAAGCCAGCTGCTGCGCGGTCTGGATGGCAATAAAGATCAGAGCTACTTCCTCTACACGCTGAGCCATGAACAGATTGCCCAAAGTCTGTTCCCGGTCGGCGAGCTGGAAAAGCCGGAAGTGCGTAAGATTGCTGAAGATTTGGATCTGATCACCGCGAAGAAAAAAGACTCCACCGGTATCTGTTTTATCGGCGAGCGTAAATTCCGCGAGTTCCTGGGGCGCTACCTGCCTGCACAGCCGGGCAAAATCGTCACCGTTGACGGTGATGAGATTGGTCAGCACCAGGGGCTGATGTACCACACTCTCGGCCAGCGTAAAGGTCTGGGTATCGGCGGCACCAAAGAGGGCAGCGAAGATCCGTGGTACGTGGTCGACAAAGATGTCGAAAACAATATTTTGGTGGTGGCTCAGGGTCACGACCATCCGCGCCTGATGTCCGTTGGACTTATCGCGCAACAGCTGCACTGGGTCGATCGCGAGCCGCTGAAAGGCACGCTGCGCTGCACCGTGAAAACGCGCTACCGCCAGACGGACATCCCTTGCACCGTCACCGCACTGGATGACGATCGCATTGACGTGCGTTTCGACGAACCGGTTTCCGCCGTTACCCCTGGCCAGTCAGCTGTTTTCTACAGCGGCGAAATTTGCCTCGGCGGTGGGATCATTGAACAGCGCCTGCCGCTGCCTGCTGTTTAAACCGTTTGCACACATAAAGGAGACCGTGTGGCGAAGAACTATTACGACATCACCCTGGCGCTGGCGGGAATTTGCCAGTCAGCCCGTCTGGTGCAACAGCTGGCGCATCAGGGTCATTGCGACGCTGATGCCCTGCACGTTTCACTCAACAGCGTTATCGATCTTAACCCAGGCTCCACGCTGGGCGTCTTTGGCGGCAGTGAAACCAATCTTCGTCTCGGTCTTGAAACCCTGCTCGGCGTGCTCAACGCCAGTAACCGTCAGGGGTTGAATGCGGAACTGACCCGCTACACCTTAAGCCTGATGGTGCTGGAACGTAAGCTGAACGCGGCGAAAGGCGCAATGAATACCCTGGGCGATCGCATCGCCGGGCTACAGCGCCAGCTCGACCACTTTGACCTCCAGTCTGAGACCCTGCTGAGCGCGATGGCCGGTATCTACGTCGACGTAATTAGCCCGCTCGGCCCGCGTATTCAGGTCACCGGTTCGCCTGCCGTATTGCAAAGCCCACAGGTACAGGCGAAGGTACGCGCTTCGCTGCTGGCAGGCATCCGTGCCGCCGTGCTGTGGCAACAGGTCGGCGGTGGCCGCCTACAGCTCATGTTTTCTCGTCATCGCCTGACGACTCAGGCAAAACAAATTCTTGCTCATTGTTAACCTCCCGGAGTTGCGAATTATGGAATTATCCTCACTGACCGCCGTATCCCCTGTCGATGGACGCTACGGCGATAAAGTCAGCGCGCTGCGCGGGATCTTCAGCGAATATGGCCTGCTGAAGTTCCGTGTTCAGGTTGAAGTGCGCTGGCTGCAAAAGCTGGCCGCCCAGACAGCAATCAAGGAAGTTCCTGCTTTTGACGCAAAGGCAAACGATTACCTTGATAAAATCGTTGCTGAGTTCAGCGAAGAAGATGCCGCGCGTATTAAAACCATCGAACGCACCACCAACCACGACGTGAAAGCGGTTGAATATTTCCTGAAAGAGAAAGTGGCAAGCGTCCCTGCGCTGCACGCGGTATCTGAATTTATTCACTTCGCCTGTACCTCTGAAGATATTAACAACCTGTCTCACGCGCTGATGCTCTGTACTGCACGCAAAGAGGTGGTACTCCCTTACTGGCGTAAAATCATCGATGCGGTGAAAGCGCTGTCCGTGGAGTACCGCGATATTCCGCTGTTGTCCCGTACTCATGGCCAGCCAGCAACCCCATCCACCATGGGTAAAGAGATGGCGAACGTAGCGTACCGCATGGAACGCCAGTATCGTCAGCTGGAGCAGATTGAGATCCTCGGCAAAATCAACGGCGCGGTGGGTAACTACAACGCCCACATTGCGGCGTACCCGGAAGTGGACTGGCACCAGTTCAGTGAAGAGTTCGTGACGTCTCTGGGGATCCAGTGGAACCCGTACACCACCCAGATTGAGCCGCACGACTACATCGCTGAGCTGTTTGACTGCATTGCGCGCTTCAACACCATCCTGATCGACTTCGATCGTGACGTCTGGGGCTACATCGCCCTGAACCACTTCAAGCAGAAGACCATCGCCGGGGAAATCGGTTCGTCCACCATGCCGCACAAAGTGAACCCAATCGACTTCGAAAACTCCGAAGGTAACCTGGGCCTGGCGAATGCCGTGTTGCAGCATATGGCGAGTAAGCTGCCGGTCTCCCGCTGGCAGCGCGACCTGACTGACTCCACGGTGCTGCGTAACCTGGGCGTGGGTATTGGCTACGCGCTGATCGCCTACCAGTCCACCCTGAAGGGTGTGAGCAAGCTGGAGGTGAACCGCGACCGTCTGCTGGACGAGCTGGATCACAACTGGGAAGTGCTGGCGGAGCCGATTCAGACCGTGATGCGTCGTTATGGCATCGAAAAACCGTACGAGAAACTCAAAGAGCTGACCCGCGGTAAACGCGTTGATGCTGAGGGTATGAAACAGTTTATCGATGGTCTGGCGCTGCCCGAAGAAGAAAAAGCGCGCCTGAAAGAGATGACCCCGGCAAACTATATTGGCCGCGCCATTACTATGGTTGACGAGCTGAAGTAATCACCCTCCCCCTTTCCACCCGGAAAGGGGGCTGCTTATCATCATCGTGTCGACGTTCACACCCCGTTACAGGCTCTGCCGGGATTACAACCTGTTGTCAGGCTGGTGGTTATTTTTCGCCGTGGAATAACTTTCCGGAATATATCGTTTTAAGCCGAACGGGCACAGCCTGAACTGGCACGGGGTCTCAACCGTGCATGGCCGATCCATCTCCTGCCGGTTACCTGGACACGCGTTTTTCTGTTTGAACCCCATCCAGCCAATTGATGTATAGGGCATTGCCTGCGCTATCCATACCCTACGCCGCCGATCGTTAATCAGGATACCCTGGTTTGAGGTGGTGATGATTTCACCGGCACGAACGTAATAATCCCCTTTTAGCCAAAGGATATAATTCAGGCCATATTGTGTTTCAACTTTGCAAAAGATGGTTCCACTTTCCGGGCTCGCAATAGTCTCAACAACCTTCCATTCCATAGAATCCTCTTTACTCGCTATATTGCTGTTTTGTTGTGTAAAAATGCTGATTTTCTGGCACATCTTATGCAAATATAATTTCGCACCATAAAATAAGCGTAGACAAAGACAGACATAGTGAGAACATCCTTACAAAAAAAAGGGCAATCTTTACAAAACTGGCGTGCCCGTTCTGTCAAAAAAGCGACTCGCCTTCAACCGTTCATAAACGGATGGATGTTTTATCCGGATTGCGGAAGCGTGCGAAAACAAGTCAGTTTATATTACCCGCGCCTTCTGGGGGCGTATGAGGCATATGTGAGGTGGGTGGGCGATATGAAACAGGATCAGGTCAACATACTTAATAATCAGATGCCTGGCGTAATGCCACCTGTCTTCAGAAGCATGAAAAAAATCATTTAATTTCATAACGCTGGTGTCAACCTGGATAATCAGCGTTAAACTATTCATACCATTTATAAAGGGAGAAATGATGATGCGCGTACTGGTTGTTGAGGATAACGCATTGCTACGTCATCACCTGAAAGTTCAACTTCAGGAGATGGGTCATCAGGTGGACGATGCTGAAGACGCAAAAGAGGCCGATTATTATCTCAATGAACACCTGCCGGACATCGCCATTGTCGATTTAGGGCTGCCGGATGAAGACGGATTATCTCTTATCCGCCGCTGGCGTAGCCATGACGTTTCCCTGCCGGTACTGGTGCTGACTGCTCGCGAAGGCTGGCAGGACAAGGTTGAAGTGTTGAGCGCAGGCGCAGATGACTACGTGACCAAACCCTTCCATATTGAAGAAGTCGCCGCGCGTATGCAGGCGCTGCTGCGCCGCAACAGCGGGCTGGCGTCACAGGTGATCTCTCTGCCGCCGTTCCAGGTGGATCTCTCCCGCCGCGAATTTTCAATAAATGATGAAGTAATCAAGCTGACCGCATTCGAATACACCATCATGGAAACGCTGATCCGTAACAACGGTAAAGTGGTGAGCAAAGATTCCCTGATGCTTCAGCTTTATCCGGATGCCGAACTGCGCGAAAGCCACACCATTGACGTGCTGATGGGCCGCCTGCGCAAAAAAATTCAGGCACAGTACCCGCACGACGTGATTACCACCGTGCGTGGTCAGGGCTACCTGTTCGAATTACGCTAAATGAAAGGGATTTTGCGCCACATTTTACCCCTTTCACTGCGGGTTCGCTTTCTGCTGGCAACCGCCGCCGTCGTGCTCGTGCTGTCCCTCTCTTACGGAATGGTGGCGTTGGTCGGGTACAGCGTAAGCTTCGATAAAACCACCTTCCGCCTGCTTCGCGGCGAAAGTAATCTGTTCTATACCCTGGCGAAATGGGAGAACAACCAAATCACCGTCGAGATGCCGGAAAACCTGAACCAGCAGAGCCCAACGCTGGCACTCATTTACGATGAAAAAGGAAAATTGCTGTGGGCGCAGCGCGACGTCCCCTGGCTGAAAAAGCGCATCCGTCCGGAATGGCTTAAAACCAATGGTTTTCACGAAATTGAAGCCGACCTCAACTCTACCAGCATCCTGCTGCGTGACGATCGGGCGTTACAGAACAAGCTCAATGAGATCCGCGCTGAAGATGACGACACGGAGATGACCCACTCGGTGGCCATCAACCTGTATCCCGCTACTCTGAACATGCCGCAGCTGACCATTGTAGTGATCGATACGATACCGGTTGAGCTAAAACGTTCGTATATGGTCTGGAACTGGTTCGTGTACGTTCTGGCTGCCAACCTGCTGCTTGTGATCCCTCTCCTGTGGGTTGCTGCTTGGTGGAGCCTCCGCCCGATTGAATCCCTTGCCAAAGAGGTGCGCGAGCTGGAGGAACATCACCGCGAGAAGCTTAACCCTGAAACTACGCGCGAACTGACCAGCCTGGTGCGCAACCTCAACCGCCTGCTGAAAAGCGAACGTGAACGTTACGACAAGTATCGCACGACGCTCACCGATCTTACGCACAGCCTGAAAACCCCGCTGGCAGTGATGCAAAGTACACTGCGTTCAATGCGCAGTTCGAAAATGAGCGTGGATGACGCCGAGCCGGTAATGCTGGAGCAAATCAGCCGTATTTCACAGCAGATTGGTTATTATCTGCACCGCGCGAGCATGCGTTCCGGAAGCGCCTTATTGAGCCGTGAACTGCACCCGGTAGCCCCGCTGCTGGATAACCTCACCTCTGCGCTGAACAAGGTTTACCAGCGTAAAGGGGTAAACATCAGTCTGGATATCTCACCGGAAATAAGCTTTGTTGGCGAGAAGAATGACTTTATGGAAGTGATGGGTAATCTGCTCGATAACGCCTGCAAATATTGTCTGGAGTTTGTCGAGGTGTCCGCGCGCGTAACGGATAACGAACTGCATATTATCGTTGAGGATGATGGTCCTGGCATTCCCCATAATAAACGCGAAGTGGTATTCGATCGCGGTCAGCGCGCCGATACGCTGCGCCCGGGCCAGGGTGTCGGATTATCCGTCGCCCGGGAAATTGTCGATCAGTACGAGGGCAAGATTGAAACCGGCGAAAGTCTGCTGGGCGGTGCCCGTATGGAAGTCATTTTTGGCCGCCAACAGCCCGTATTGAACGATAGTTAACCCGAAATGTGAAAAATACGCGGATCTCGCAGCCAGGGGTCGGTGCTTCCGTTATAATCCGTCTCAGTAAGAGCCTGCGGAATACAAAAATATGGATTATCAATTAACGCTTAACTGGCCCGAATTTATTGAACGTTACTGGCAAAAACGCCCGGTCGTTCTTAAACGCGGGATCAGCAATTTTATCGACCCTATTTCTCCTGACGAACTCGCTGGTCTGGCGATGGAAAACGAGGTAGACAGCCGTCTGGTGAGCCATCAGGACGGGAAATGGCAGGTCAGCCACGGTCCCTTTGAAAGCTACGATCACCTGGGCGAAAGCAACTGGTCTTTACTGGTGCAGGCGGTCAACAACTGGCACGAACCCACCGCAGCCTTGATGCGTCCCTTCCGCGCCCTCCCAGACTGGCGAATGGACGATCTGATGATCTCCTTCTCTGTTCCCGGTGGCGGCGTGGGTCCGCATCTTGATCAGTACGACGTGTTTATCATTCAGGGTACAGGTCGCCGTCGCTGGCGAGTGGGCGAAAAAGTGCCAATGAAGCAGCACTGCCCGCACCCGGATCTGCTTCAGGTTGATCCGTTTGAAGGGATCATTGATGAAGAGCTGGAGCCAGGCGACATTCTGTATATCCCGCCAGGCTTCCCGCATGAAGGTTATTCCCTTGAAAACTCGCTAAACTATTCGGTTGGTTTCCGCGCGCCAAGCGGCCGCGAGATGATCAGCGGATTCGCTGACTATGTTTTACAGCGCGAGCTGGGCAGCCATCGTTACAGCGATCCGGATGTTCCGGCGCGTGAGCACCCGGCCGATATTCTGCCAGAGGAGCTGGATAAGCTGCGCGGTATGATGCTGGATCTGATCAACGAACCGGAGCACTTCAGACAGTGGTTTGGCGAGTTTATCAGCCAGTCGCGTCACGAACTGGACGTCGCACCGCCAGAGCCGCCGTATCAGGCAGATGAAATTTATGATGCCCTCCAGCAGGGCGATAAGCTGGTTCGTCTGGGCGGATTACGTGTATTGCGCATTGGCGAAGAGGTATTCGTCAACGGCGAGCGCCTGGACTCTCCACACCGTCCGGCACTGGAAGCGATTGCCAGCCATATGGTGCTGTCTGCGGATACCTTTGGCGACGCGCTGGACGATCCCTCCTTCCTCGCCATGCTGGCCGCGCTGGTTAACAGCGGGTACTGGTTTTTTGAGGACTGAGTCATGATGTTTGCCGGGTGGCGGCTACGCCTTACCCGGCCTACAAAAGCCGTTCCCGCAGGCCCGGTAAGCGATGCGCCACCGGGCTTTTTTTACTTCCGCTCCCCCGCCGCAAAATCCTCAATCTCACCCGCCCAGTCTGTCGGATATAACCCCTCCCGCACGTCCCGATGAAACGTTGAATAGGGCCAGTCGACGACTTTCCCGACATAGCCATGCTTCAGCGGATTGATGTAGACGTAATCCATATGCCGCCGGTAATCCTGTTCATTGCGAATAGTGTGCTCCCAGAAACGCGGCTGCCAGACGTGGCGCATCTCAATGTTGCGGCTAAACATTTTTTTGATGTCGCGCCAGCGCGCTGAAAAGTCACTGTCCCCTTCCGGTAAGGTCCAGATACAGTGCATATGTTCAGGCAGGATAACCCAGGCGTTATTGGTGAAGGGCTTCGCATGCTTAACCGTGGCGGTAGCGGAACGCAGGCTGTCGATGTGGCGGGTAAGTAAATCGCTCTGGCGGTTTTGCAGATTGACGGTGAAAAACCAGGTCCCACCGGGGATGTAGTGGCGGCGGTAGTTTGACATTGGCACTCCTTGCCCATTGCCCGGTGGCGCTTCGCTTACCGGGCCTACGATCGAAATGTAGGCCGGGTAAGGCGTAGCCGCCACCCGGCATGAAACATTACCGCTTCGCGGTTAACTCTGCTATCCGCACAATCACCTGCACCGCTTTTTCCATCCCTTCCAGCGTCACGAACTCATGCTTGCCGTGGTAGTTATATCCACCGGTAAACAGGTTCGGGCACGGCAGGCCCATAAATGACAGCTGCGAACCATCGGTTCCACCACGGATCGGTTTCATCACCGGCTCGATATCACAATAGCGCATCGCCTGTTGGGCGATATCAAGAATGTGCGGATGCTCCATCACCTTCTCGCGCATATTGTAATAGCTGTCTTCGATGATGAGCTCAATATAGCAATCCGGGTGCAGCCCCTTGCCGACCTTTTTCGCGATCTCCATCATCTTACGCTTGCGCGCTTCAAAGGCTTTGCGGTCAAAATCGCGGACGATATAGTGCATCTGCGCGCTGTCCACGTTCCCCTTGATGTTGGTCAGATGATAAAAACCCTCATACCCTTCCGTCATCTCCGGGCTCTCTTCGGCAGGAACTTCCGCATGAATACGCGCAGCCAGCGACAGCGCATTCACCATCACCCCTTTCGCAGAGCCCGGGTGCACGTTATTCCCGACGATTTTGATCGTCACCGATGCCGCGTTAAAGTTTTCATACTCAAGTTCACCCACGCCGCCACCGTCGACGGTGTAGGCCCACTGAGCGTTAAACGCCTCGACGTCAAAATGTTTCGCGCCTTTTCCTACCTCTTCATCCGGCGTGAAGGCCACGCGGATATCGCCATGTGGGATATTTTTGCCCTTCAGCACCGCCAGCGCCGTCATGATCTCGGCGATACCCGCTTTGTCATCGGCCCCCAGCAAGGTTTTGCCGTCGGTGGTGATTAACGTCTGCCCCAGCAGCTGATGCAGTACAGGGAACATCACCGGCGACAGCACTTCGTCGCCAATGCCCAGCGCAATATCTCCGCCGCGGTAGTTTTCAACAATCTGCGGATTAACGTGTTTACCGCTAAAATCAGGTGAGGTATCGACATGAGAAATAAAGCCAATCGCCGGGATATCTCCCTCAACGTTGGCCGGCAGCGTTCCCATCACGGTCCCTTTTTCACTGAGCGTGACATCAACCAGCCCCATGGCCTCCAGCTGCTCTTTCAGCAGATTTAGCAGCTTCCACTGGCCTTCGGTGCTTGGCACCTGTCGGACCCCCGGCTTAGATTGGGTATCCAGCGAAACGTAATGTAAGAAACGCTCAAGTAGTTTATCCATGCAGTCACCCTCACTTTTTGTGACAACATTATCATTAAGCAGCAAAACGCAAATATTGCGTCAGGTCACTTTTATCCCGCAAACGAGAACTTTTTACGTTTATATCGTTCTGCGTTAATAAATGTAGCTTATGAATAAGTGAGAAGGATTGGCGATTCAATGGGTTTGCCGTAGAATGTCCGCCCTCATTACGAGTCACCAAGGTGGTTACACACAAACCCCGCTTCAGTCTGCTGCCTGAGGCGTCTATATGGGACAGCGCGAAAATTGAATACACAACCCCGTTCCCTTTCACCGCTGGTGCAACTGGAACGAATTCGTAAAAGTTTCGATGGCAAAGATGTCATTTCCGATCTTAATCTGACCATCAATGACGGTGAGTTTCTCACGCTGCTTGGCCCCTCCGGCTGCGGCAAAACCACCGTCCTGCGCCTTATTGCCGGGCTGGAAAGCGTCGATAACGGCCATATCCATCTTGAGAACCAGGACATTACCCAGGTCCCTGCCGAAGATCGCCACGTCAATACCGTCTTTCAGAGCTATGCCCTGTTCCCGCACATGACCGTGTTTGAGAACGTGGCGTTTGGCCTGCGGATGCAAAAAACACCCGCCAGCGAGATCCCGCCGCGCGTTACCGAAGCCCTGCGCATGGTGCAGCTGGAGGCATTCGCCCAGCGCAAGCCGCATCAACTTTCTGGTGGTCAGCAGCAGCGTGTGGCTATTGCCCGCGCCGTGGTCAACAAACCACGCCTGCTCCTGCTGGATGAATCCCTCTCCGCGCTGGACTACAAGCTGCGCAAGCAGATGCAGAACGAGCTGAAAGCGCTTCAGCGTAAGCTCGGCATCACGTTCGTGTTTGTCACTCACGATCAGGAAGAAGCCCTGACTATGTCAGACCGTATCGTGGTGATGCGTGAGGGTAAGATTGAGCAGGACGGCACGCCGCGTGAAATTTACGAGGAGCCGAAAAACCTGTTCGTCGCCAGCTTCATTGGCGAAATCAATATTTTCAACGCCACGGTGATTGAGCGTCTGGACGAGCAGCGCGTGCGCGCCAACGTGGAAGGCCGCGAATGCAACATCACGGTAAACTTTGCCGTGGAAAAGGGTCAAAGGCTCAACGTTCTGCTGCGCCCGGAAGATCTTCGCGTCGATGAGATCCACGACACGGCTGACGCCGAAGGTCTGATCGGTTACGTTCGCGAACGAAACTACAAAGGGATGACCCTCGAGTCCGTTGTGGAACTGGAAAACGGCAAAATGGTGATGGTTAGTGAGTTCTTCAACGAGGACGATCCGGACTTCGACCACTCGCTGGATCAGAAGATGGTCATCAACTGGGTAGAAAGCTGGGAGGTTGTACTGGCTGATGAAGAACACAAGTAAGTTCCAGAATGTGGTGATTGCCACGATCGTCGGTTGGCTTGTGTTGTTTGTCTTTCTTCCCAACCTGATGATCATCGTAACCAGCTTCCTGACCCGCGACGACGCGAACTTCGTCGCGATGGTCTTTACGCTGGACAACTACGCACGCCTGCTCGATCCGCTCTACTTTGACGTGCTGCTGCACTCGCTCAATATGGCGCTGATTGCCACCGTTGCCTGTCTGGTGCTGGGGTATCCGTTCGCGTGGTTCCTGGCTCGCCTGCCGCAAAAAGTGCGTCCGCTGCTGCTGTTTTTACTGATTGTGCCATTCTGGACCAACTCGTTGATCCGCATCTACGGGCTGAAAATCTTCCTCAGCACCAAAGGTTATCTGAACGAGTTTCTGCTGTGGCTTGGGGTTATTGATACGCCGATCCGCATTATGTTCACTCCGAGCGCGGTGATCGTCGGCCTGGTCTATATCCTGCTGCCGTTTATGGTGATGCCGCTTTACTCAAGCATTGAAAAGCTTGATAAACCACTTCTGGAAGCCGCGAGAGACCTGGGGGCCAGCAAGCTGCAAACCTTTATCCGCATCATTATCCCGCTGACCATGCCGGGCATTATTGCCGGATGTCTGCTGGTCATGTTGCCTGCGATGGGCCTGTTCTACGTGTCGGACCTGATGGGCGGGGCGAAAAACCTGCTGATCGGCAACGTGATCAAGAGCCAGTTCCTGAACATCCGCGACTGGCCGTTCGGCTCGGCCACCAGCATTACGCTGACGGTGGTAATGGGGCTGATGCTGCTGGTTTACTGGCGTGCCTCACGCCTGCTGAATAAGAAGGTGGAGCTGGAATGATCGGTCGACTGCTTCGCGGCGGTTTTATGACCGCCATTTATGCGTATCTTTATATTCCGATAATCATTTTGATCGTGAACTCCTTTAACAGTTCACGCTTCGGGATCAACTGGCAAGGGTTTACCACCAAATGGTATGGCCTGCTGATGAACAATGACAGCCTGCTACAGGCCGCTCAGCACTCGCTGACGATGGCGGTATTCTCTGCCACCTTCGCGACGCTGATTGGCTCGCTGACCGCCGTGGCGCTGTACCGCTACCGTTTTCGCGGTAAGCCGTTCGTCAGCGGTATGCTGTTTGTGGTGATGATGTCCCCGGACATCGTGATGGCCATTTCACTGCTGGTGCTGTTTATGCTGCTGGGCGTCCAGCTCGGTTTCTGGTCGCTGCTGTTTTCGCATATCACCTTCTGCCTGCCGTTTGTGGTGGTAACCGTCTACGCGCGACTGAAAGGGTTCGACGTACGCATGCTGGAAGCGGCGAAAGATCTGGGTGCCAGCGAGATGACCATTCTGCGCAAAATCATCCTGCCGCTGGCGATGCCTGCCGTGGCAGCCGGATGGCTGCTCAGCTTTACCCTGTCGATGGACGACGTGGTCGTGTCCTCCTTCGTCACCGGGCCGAGCTACGAAATTCTGCCGTTGAAGATCTACTCAATGGTGAAAGTCGGTGTTTCACCCGAAGTGAACGCGCTGGCGACTATTCTGTTGGTGTTATCGCTGGTTCTGGTGATTGCCAGCCAGGTTATTGCTCGTGATAAAACAAAATCTCAGGGGACACAGAAATGAAAAAAATACTTGCCGCTGCGGCACTGGTGCTCGGAATGGGTGCCGCGCATGCTGATGACAGCAAAACGCTCTATTTCTACAACTGGACCGAGTATGTGCCGCCGGGCCTGCTGGAGCAGTTCACCAAAGAGACGGGCATCAAGGTGATCTATTCGACCTACGAGTCGAATGAAACCATGTACGCCAAGCTCAAAACCTATAAAGATGGCGCGTATGACCTGGTGGTGCCGTCGACCTATTTCGTCGACAAGATGCGCAAAGAAGGCATGATCCAGAAGATCGATAAAACGAAGCTAACCAATTTTTCAAACCTCGATCCTGAGATGCTAAACAAGCCATTCGACCCGAACAACGATTATTCCATTCCGTACATCTGGGGCGCGACGGCAATTGGCGTCAACAGCGATGCCGTTGATCCAAAAACGGTTTCATCCTGGGCTGATCTGTGGAAGCCGGAATACAAAAGCAGCCTGCTGTTAACCGATGATGCGCGCGAAGTGTTCCAGATTGCGCTGCGTAAACTCGGCTACTCCGGCAACACCACCGATCCGAAAGAGATCGAAGCGGCGTATAACGAACTGAAAAAGCTGATGCCAAACGTGGCGGCGTTCAACTCGGATAACCCGGCTAACCCGTATATGGAAGGTGAAGTGAATCTGGGGATGGTCTGGAACGGCTCTGCGTTTGTGGCGCGTCAGGCCGGTACGCCGCTGGAGGTGGTCTGGCCGAAAGAGGGCGGCATCTTCTGGATGGACAGCCTCGCGATCCCGGCTAATGCGAAAAACGTCGATGGCGCCCTGAAGCTGATTAACTTCCTGCTGCGCCCGGATGTGGCAAAACAGGTGGCGGAAACTATTGGTTACCCGACACCAAACCTGGCCGCGCGGAAGCTGTTAAGTCCTGAAGTGGCGAATGATAAATCGCTTTATCCGGACGCTGAAACCATCAGCAAAGGGGAATGGCAGAACGACGTCGGTGACGCGAGCCGCCTGTATGAAGAGTATTATCAGAAGCTAAAAGCAGGCCGTTAATGCACAACGGGCGACGCAAGGTCGCCCGTTACCCTTACAGCCCCTTCAGGAGTTTATCAACAAAGGCTGGCACCACCTCGCTGGCCAGACCGTAATGCTTCTCTTCAAACTCACTCCCGACCTGGCTTGGCTCCAGATTAAGCTCCACCGTATGGGCACCTTGCAGTCGCGCTTCGTGAACAAACCCCGCCGCAGGATAGACATGTCCTGAGGTACCAATGGCGATAAAGACGTCCGCCATGGCCAGGGCGCTGTAGATCTCATCCATTCCCAGCGGCATTTCGCCAAACCAGACCACATGGGGACGCAGACGCGAAGGGAACTGACAGCAGTGGCAGCGGTCTTCGTCCAGCACGTCCTCTTTCCACTCCAGCACCTGCCCACTCCATGCGCACCGCACCTTGAGCAGTTCGCCGTGCATGTGAATGATGTTGTGGTTTCCGGCTCTTTCGTGAAGATTGTCGATGTTTTGCGTCACCAGCAGAAAACGATCCCCCAGCGCCTCCTCCAGCTTTGCCAGCGCCAGGTGCGCCGCGTTTGGCGCAATCTCCAACTGCTGAAGCTGGCGACGACGGGCGTTGTAAAACGCCTGAACCAGCGCCGGATCGCGGGCGAAACCTTCCGGCGTCGCCACATCTTCTACTCGGTGTTCTTCCCACAGCCCGTCCGCCGCGCGGAAGGTCTGAATACCGGATTCGGCGGAGATCCCCGCCCCGGTCAACACCACCACTCTGGGTTTATCCATCGCTTCTGGCATCATCCTGTCTCTGAAAAAGATCCGCTGACGCAGGCGTTCACGTAAGCGGCGTTTATTTTTGCGAAAACGGCTGAGTCGACCCTGGCGACGCGACAGCATAGTAACCTCGTAAACTAATCGGTGAGATGAAGGAATGCGGCTCCGCGCATGCCTCCTGCGTCCCCGTGTCGCGCACGCTCAATGCGCGGCACGCGGGCGACCGGCAATAAATGTCGGGGCAAACGCCCGGACAGCTGTTCCGTAATCGCAGAGAAATTTGACAGCCCTCCCCCGATCACCAGCAGATCCGGGTCGACGATGGTCAGGATATTCCCCAGACACACCGCCAGCAAATCAAGATAGCGCTCAACGTGCTCACGCGCCTGCGCGTCTCCCTGCTCCCACAGCGTAATGATTTGAGGGGCCTCAAGTTTCTGATGATAGAAGTGTTCATAAAGCCATGCAAACCCGCGCCCTGAAAGGTAACTCTCAATGCAGCCGTGCTGACCACAGCCGCAGCGGGTAAGCGGGAAATCACGACCAACGACGTCCAGCGCATCCACTGGCAGACGGATATGACCAAATTCTCCGGTAATGTAGCTGCGCCCGGTAATGGGCTTACCGTTAATGACAATCCCGCCACCGACGCCTGTTCCGAGGATCAGCCCCATCACCAACGGATAGCGACGAAACTCGTCGTCCCAGGCCTCTGAGAGAGCAAAACAGTTGGCATCGTTGTCTAAGCGCACGTCGCGCTCAAGGAGAGCAGAAAGATCGGCACGCAGCGGTTTGCCGCTGGCAGCAGGAACGTTGGCGGCATACAGCGTGCCGTCGTCGGTTTCGGGCATACCCGGTATACCAATGCCGACGCTGCCTTTGACGCCAAAGCGTTCATCCGCCTGCGCCACCAGCGCGGCAATGGCGGTTAAAAATTCATCGTAGCTATCGCGCGGCGTAGGCACGCGGGTTTCCCATTGTAGCTTAAGGTCTTTATCGAACACGCCGAGCGCAATCTTGGTGCCGCCAATATCAAATCCGTAATACATGATGCATTCCTCTGTTTGATTAAGCGGCCAAAGGACCGCTAAACCATGACGAAATTACTGGCCACTTAATACCCTCGCCGGATCAATTCGGCTTGCGCGACGCGCCGGATACCAGCTTGCCAGCAGACTCAGTAAAAGTGCTGTAACCAGCACATAAATGACGTCCAGCCAGTGCAGTTCAGACGGCAGGAAGTCAATAAAATAGATATCGCCTGACAGGAACTGATGGCCGATAAGCGCCTCAATCCCGTTGATAATCGGCGTCAGCTGAAGGGAAACCACCACGCCGATCGCCACGCCGCAGAGGCTGCCAAACAGCCCCGCCAGCAAACCGTACCAGACGAAGATGGCGCGAATAAGACCGTCTTTCGCCCCTAAGGTACGCAGCACGGCGATGTCGCCGCTCTTATCCTTAACGGCCATGACCAGCGTCGAGACGATATTAAAACACGCCACCCCAATCACCAGCACCATCGCCAGATACATAATCGCGCGGATCATCTGGATATCACGGTACATATACCCGTAAGTGCCGATCCAGCTTTTGATGTAGACATAGTTATTGGTCACGCTGCCAGCGTCACGCACCAGTTTATTGGCGTTGAAGACGTCGTTAACCTTAATGGCAATGCCCGTCACGCTGTCGCTCATATCCAGATACTGGCGCGCATCTTCCAGCGGCACCATCGCGAAGCTGTGATCGAGCTGGCCGCTCAGTTGCAAAATACCGGTGACGTGCAGACGTACGCGCTTAGGCTGCTGCAATTTGTGATCAGCGCTGGCGTTCGGGATCATGATCGAGACCCAGTCGCCCTGCTTCACCTTCAGCGCATCGGCAACGCCTTTGCCCATGATGATCTGCTGCTCACCAGCCTTAAAGTTTGCCCATGCGCCATTTTGCACATAGCGCGGCAGCGCGCTCAGACGCTCTTCCTGACGAGGATTTACCCCTTTCACCTGAATGGCGCGCAGGTTTACCCCGCTCTCTACCAGCCCGGTAAAGTTGATGTAAGGTGCAGCGGCCGCAATGCCGGGCACCTTTTCCACTTTGTTAAGGGCATCACGCCAGTTGGACCACGGCTGGTTAACCGGCTCGATTTCACCGTGGGGGACAACGGCCAGAATGCGGTTATTCAGTTCACGCTCAAAGCCATTCATGGCGCTTAAGCCCACGATTAGAACCGCCACGCCCAGGGCGATACCGATGGTGGAGATCACGGAGATAAGGGAAACCATCCCGCTCCGGCGACGACCGCGGCTAAAGCGTAACCCAATGAGTAACGATAACGGTGAAGCCATTACTCCGCTCCCATCAGCGTCAGTTCTGCATTCAGACGACCGTCGCGCATTTCCAGCTGACGGCCCATCCGCTTAGCCAGCTGCAAATCGTGCGTGACCACCAGAAACGCGGTTCCCTGCGCGGCGTTCAGTTCGCCGAGAAGCTGGAAAATGCTGTCTGCGTTACGCGCATCGAGGTTACCTGTCGGCTCATCCGCCAGCACCAGGCGCGGGTTGTTGACCAGCGCACGGGCGATGGCCACACGCTGACGCTCGCCGCCGGAAAGCTCAGACGGACGATGATTCCCGCGATGACCCAGCCCTACCGCGTTTAGCATGTCGCTGGCGCGGGCATTGATTTCTGCGGGTTTCTTTTTACCAATCAGCAGCGGCATCGCCACGTTTTCCAGCGCCGTAAAGTCCGGCAGCAGGTGGTGGAACTGATAGATAAAACCCAGCTCACGGTTACGCAGCTCGGCTTTCGCCGTAGACGACATTTTACTCAGCGGCTGCCCGGAAAAGATCACATCGCCTTCGGTTGGCGTGTCCAGCCCGCCCAGCAGGTGCAGCAGCGTACTTTTGCCGGAGCCGGAGCTGCCAACAATCGCCATCATCTCGCCTTCACCCACGCTAAAGCTGACATTGTGCAGCACGTCGGTCTGCACAGCGCCTTCCTGATAGCGTTTGGACAGGTTGTCGCACTGCAACAGGATCTTATTCATAACGTAAAGCCTCAGCGGGTTGAGTGGCGGCAGCCCGCCAGGAAGGATAAAGCGTAGAGAGCAGCGCAATAGCCATCGCGGCCAGCGCAATACCGACCACCTGGAGCGGCTCGATAGCCACCGGCAGCGCCGCACCATCAAGCAGCGCGCCGATAATCGGCATGAGATTGTTGAGCTGGCTGGCGAGCAGCGCACCCAGCGCCGCGCCGAGCAGCGCGCCGATGATGCCAGCGCTGGCACCCTGCACCATAAATACCGCCATGATCTGGCGCGGCGTCAGCCCCTGGGTTTGCAGAATGGCGACTTCGCCTTGCTTCTCCATCACCATCAGCCCGAGCGAGGTGATGATATTAAACGCGGCAACGGCCACGATCAGGCTCAGCAGCAGCCCCATCATGTTTTTCTCCATGCGCACGGCCTGGAACAGTTCGCCTTTGCGGTCGCGCCAGTCCTGCCATTTCGTTCCTTCCGGTAGCGTCTGCTGGCTAAGGGTATCCACCTTCAGCGGCGCATCAAGCCACAGACGCCAGCCGGTGATATTTCCCGCCGGGTAGCGCATCAGACGCGAGGCGTCCTGAATGTTAACCAGCATCTGGTAACCATCGACTTCGCTGTTCGCCGCAAACGTGCCAATCACGTTGAACAGGCGCTGGCTTGGCAGACGCCCCATCGGCGTAAACTGACTGGCTGAGGGCACCATCACGCGCAGTTGATCGCCACGGTTGACCCCGAGCTGCCCGGCAAGCTGCTCACCGAGGATGACGTTGTATTTACCCGCTTCCAGGTCGGTTTGTTTCACATTGACCAGGAACGGCGTCAGCGGATCTTTTTGCGCCGGATCGATACCCAGCATCACCCCGACCGCCACGCTGCGGGCGCTTTGCAGCACCACATCGCCCGTCGTGAGGGGCGCAACGCGCGTGACACCCTGTAACTTCACCGCGCTTTCCGGCAGCTGTTGCGGGTTAACGGAGCCCTGAGTGGAAGAGAGAACGGCCTGCGGCATCAGCCCCAGGATATTGTTTTGCAGCTCGCGCTCGAAGCCGTTCATGACGGAAAGCACCGTCACCAGAGCCATCACGCCAAGCGTAATGCCAATAGTCGAAAGCCAGGAGACAAAGCGACCGAAGCGGTCCGCGGCGCGCCCACGCATGTAACGTAAGCCTATGAAGAGTGCGACAGGTTGATACATGAAATCCGTCTGTTTGCTGATAGCAGACCCACGAGTATATAAGCGAATCCGCTAAGCGTAAATGACTGAAACCGTAAGATTCGGTAATCATTTTTCCGAAAAATTCAGATAAATCATCATGCTACTGATTGAACTTCCGCCATACAGCCTCCACCTTTTCCGAAAATCGTCCTGATACAGACTGTTACCCGTTACATCGGGGTTTCATTTTACAACAATCGACCTTTCGTTTATGGCAACAAGGTCGTCACGCACAATGAAACAAAAAGCATTATGGATTAACCAGATAAAAGGGCTGTGCATCTGCCTGGTGGTGATTTACCACTCGGTGATCACCTTTTATCCTCACCTGGACGGGCTACAGCATCCGTTATCGGGCCTGCTCGCCAAATGCTGGGTCTACTTTAATCTTTACCTCGCACCGTTCCGTATGCCGGTGTTTTTCTTCATCTCCGGCTATTTGATTCGTCGATATATTGACGAGGTGAACTGGCGCACCAGTCTCGACAAGCGGATCTGGAGCATTGTCTGGGTGCTGGCCCTGTGGGGCGTCCTGCAATGGCAGGCGCTGACCCATCTGAATGCCTGGCTCGCCCCCGAGCGTGAACTGGCGACAGCATCCAATGCGGCCTACGCCGATTCCGTTTCAGGGTTTGTACTGGGAATGCTCACGGCCAGCACCAGCCTGTGGTACTTGTACGCTTTAGTGGTCTACTTCACGCTCTGTAAACTGCTGAGCCGCTGGAAACTGCCGATGCTGGGGCTTCTGGCGCTGGCAAGCATCGCCATTAACTTCCTGCCTTTACCATTGTGGGGAATGAACAGCGTGGTGCGCAACATGATCTACTACAGCCTCGGCGCATGGTACGGCGCGCAGTTAATGACGTGGATGAAAGGGATGAATTTGCGCCGCAGCTGGCTGGTACTTATCGCCTCTGGCGCGGTGTCGGTAGTGCTGTGGTTCGCTAATGTTCCTCTGCCGCTCTCACTGCTGTCGATCGTGGTCATCATGAAGCTCTTTTACAGCTTCGAGCAGCGTTATGCCGTTCATCCCAATAATCTGCTGAACGTCATCGGTTCAAACACCATCGCGATTTATACCACCCACCGCATTTTAATTGAGGCGTTTAGCCTGCTCCTGATTCGCGAAATGAATGCGGCGTACTGGCCGATCTGGGCGGAGTTAACGCTGATTCTGGTCTATCCGTTCGTCAGCCTGCTCGTCTGCACGCTGGTTGGACTGGGCGCACGTAAGCTCTCGACCGCCCTCTTTGGCGACCTTTTCTTCTCCCCTCCCGCACGGCTTACGCCACAGCTCGCCAGCCGCTAACCTACCCTGCCCCCATCCGGGGGCACTTTTCCTCTTGTGCGGTTACGATTTGCTTATGCATAACGATCGAGGATAATAAAGACATTGCGTATCAGTGATATGCCCCAATACTGTTGGTATATCCCCAAGAGACCCTGACATAGCCATGCCTGAACACTATCGTTTTTCCTTGCCTGTAAAAGCAGGTGACCAACGCCAGCTGGGCGAACTGACAGGCGCGGCCTGCGCTACGCTGGTGGCGGAAATTGCCGAGCGCCATCCGGGGCCGGTGGTGCTGGTTGCCCCGGACATGCAAAACGCCCTGCGCCTGCACGACGAAATTCGTCAGTTCACCGACAGTCTGGTATTCAGCCTGGCCGACTGGGAAACGCTTCCCTACGACAGTTTCTCTCCGCACCAGGAGATCATCTCCTCACGCCTGTCGACGCTGTATCAGCTCCCCACCATGCAGCGCGGCGTGCTGATTGTGCCGGTGAATACCCTGATGCAGCGCGTCTGTCCGCACAGCTATTTGCACGGCCATGCGCTGGTGATGAAAAAAGGCCAGCGCCTGTCGCGCGATGCCCTGCGCGTGCAGCTTGACGGAGCCGGTTACCGTCATGTCGATCAGGTGATGGAGCACGGCGAATACGCGACGCGCGGTGCGCTGCTGGATCTCTATCCAATGGGCAGCGACCAGCCGTATCGTCTGGATTTCTTCGATGATGAGATCGACAGCCTGCGCGTGTTCGACGCCGACACCCAGCGCACGCTGGAGGAAGTGGACTCCATTAATCTGCTGCCCGCCCATGAGTTCCCGACGGATAAAACCGCCATCGAACTGTTCCGCAGCCAGTGGCGCGACAGGTTCGACGTGAAACGTGATGCCGAACATATCTACCAGCAGGTCAGCAAAGGCACCCTTCCGGCCGGGATCGAGTACTGGCAGCCCCTGTTCTTTAACGAACCGCTGCCGGCGCTGTTCAGCTACTTCCCGGCCAATACGCTGATTGTTAACACCGGGGATATCGACGCCAGCGCCAGCCGCTTTGAAAGCGAAACGCGCGCCCGCTTTGAAAACCGGGGCGTTGACCCGATGCGTCCGCTGCTGCCGCCGGAAATGCTGTGGCTGCGTACCGACGAGCTCAACGCCGAGCTAAAACGCTGGCCGCGTATGCAGCTCAAAACCGATTCGCTTGCCGATAAGGCGGCGAACACCAATCTCGCGTTCCGGACGCTGCCCGATCTGGCCGTCCAGGCGCAGCAGAAATCCCCGCTCGATAACCTGCGCAAGTTTCTTGATTCCTTCACCGGGCCAGTGGTGTTCTCCGTTGAGAGTGAGGGTCGTCGTGAAGCGCTGGGCGAACTACTAGGACGGATCAAAGTTGCACCGAAGCGCATTCATCGCCTGAGCGAAGCGACCGGAAATGGTCGTTACCTGATGATCGGCTCCGCCGAGCACGGATTTATTGATACGCTCAATAACCTGGCCTTGATTTGTGAAAGCGACCTGCTGGGCGAGCGCGTGGCGCGCCGTCGTCAGGACAGCCGTCGCACCATCAACCCGGACACCCTGATCCGCAACCTGGCCGAACTGCACCCCGGTCAGCCGATCGTTCACCTGGAACACGGTGTGGGTCGCTATCAGGGAATGACCACCCTCGAAGCAGGCGGCATCAAAGGTGAATACCTGATGCTGACCTACGCGAACGACGCCAAACTGTACGTGCCGGTGTCGTCCCTGCACCTTATCAGCCGCTACGCCGGTGGCGCGGAAGATAACGCGCCGCTGCATAAGCTGGGCGGCGACGCCTGGTCACGCGCGCGGCAGAAGGCGGCGGAAAAAGTGCGCGACGTGGCCGCCGAGCTGCTGGACATTTACGCCCAGCGTGCGGCCAAAGAGGGTTATGCGTTTAAGCATGATAAAGAGCAGTACCAGCTGTTCTGCGACAGCTTCCCGTTTGAAACTACGCCGGATCAGGCTCAGGCCATAAATGCCGTGCTGAGCGACATGTGCCAGCCGCTGGCGATGGATCGCTTAGTCTGCGGCGACGTGGGCTTCGGTAAAACCGAGGTAGCAATGCGTGCCGCTTTCCTGGCGGTGGAAAACAACAAGCAGGTGGCGGTGCTGGTGCCGACTACCCTCCTCGCCCAGCAGCACTTCGACAACTTCCGCGACCGCTTCGCCAACTGGCCGGTACGCATTGAGATGCTGTCGCGTTTCCGCAGCGCCAAAGAGCAGACGCAAATCCTGGAACAGGCAAGCGAAGGCAAAATTGACATTCTGATCGGCACCCACAAGCTGCTGCAAAGCGACGTAAAGTGGAAAGATCTGGGGCTGCTGATCGTCGATGAAGAGCACCGCTTTGGGGTGCGCCACAAAGAGCGCATCAAAGCGATGCGCGCCGACGTCGACATTCTGACCCTGACCGCCACGCCGATCCCGCGCACCCTGAATATGGCGATGAGCGGCATGCGCGATCTGTCGATTATTGCCACCCCGCCGGCGCGCCGTCTGGCGGTGAAAACCTTTGTTCGCGAGTACGACAATCTGGTGGTTCGCGAGGCGATCCTGCGTGAAGTGCTGCGCGGCGGCCAGGTATATTACCTGTATAACGACGTTGAAAACATTCAGAAAGCCGCCGACAGGCTGGCAGAGCTGGTGCCGGAAGCGCGCATCGCCATTGGTCACGGCCAGATGCGCGAGCGCGAGCTGGAGCGGGTGATGAACGACTTCCACCATCAGCGTTTCAACGTGCTGGTATGTACCACCATCATTGAGACCGGGATCGACATTCCGACGGCGAACACCATCATCATCGAACGCGCGGATCACTTCGGCCTGGCCCAACTGCATCAGCTGCGCGGGCGCGTCGGGCGTTCGCACCATCAGGCCTACGCGTGGCTGCTGACGCCGCATCCGAAGGCGATGACCACCGACGCGCAAAAGCGTCTGGAAGCTATCGCCTCGCTGGAAGATCTGGGTGCTGGCTTTGCGCTGGCGACGCACGACCTGGAGATCCGCGGCGCCGGTGAGTTGTTGGGTGAAGACCAGAGCGGCTCCATGGAAACCATCGGTTTTTCTCTGTATATGGAGCTGCTGGAAAATGCCGTCGACGCGCTTAAAGCCGGACGTGAACCGTCTCTGGAAGATCTCACCAGCCAGCAGACCGAAGTGGAACTGCGCATGCCTTCCCTGTTGCCGGATGATTTTATTCCTGACGTGAATACCCGTCTGTCGTTCTACAAACGTATTGCCAGCGCGAAAAGCGAAGGCGAGCTGGAAGAGATTAAAGTCGAACTGATTGACCGTTTTGGGATATTGCCCGATGCGGCGCGCAACCTGCTGGATATTGCCCGCCTGCGTCAGCAGGCGCAGAAGCTGGGCATTCGTAAGCTTGAAGGCAACGAGAAAGGCGGCGTAATTGAGTTTGCCGAGAAGAACCACGTCGATCCGATGTGGCTGATTGGCCTTCTGCAAAAACAGCCGCAGCATTTCCGTCTTGATGGCCCGACGCGTCTGAAATTTACTCAGGATCTGACGGAACGTAAAATCCGCATGGACTGGGTGCGTAACTTTATGCGTCAGTTGGAAGAGAACGCCATCGCATAACGGTTTCCCCCGCCAGCGCCCGGCTGGTGGGGGACAATTTACAAACTCTTTGCACTTCGCCCGATCTTCCCGACCATACATTCGCCATAATTATCATTAACGCCTTATAAAACAATAACCTTATCATTTGTATGGATTATGATAATGATGATTTCTTCGCGTTTTACCCGCTGGTTAACTGTGGTTGCGCTGGCCGCGACGGTTGCCGTCGCGCTCCCTGCTCGCGCCAATACCTGGCCTCTTCCGCCCGCCGGCAGCAACGTGGTAGGTGAAAACCGCTTTCACGAGGTTGAAAACGATGGCGGTTCGCTGGAAGCGATTGCTAAAAAATATAACGTCGGGTTCCTGGCGCTGTTGCAGGCCAACCCGGGCGTAGATCCCTATGTGCCCCGGGCGGGCAGCGTACTGACGATTCCGCTGCAAACCATCCTGCCGGACGCGCCGCGTCAGGGCATTGTAATTAACCTCGCCGAACTGCGTCTGTATTACTACCCGCCGGGCAAGAACGAAGTGACCGTTTACCCTATCGGTATTGGTCAACTGGGGGGCGATACGCTGACCCCTACCATGGTCACCACCGTCTCTGATAAGCGCGCTAATCCAACCTGGACCCCGACGGCAAACATTCGCGCCCGTTATAAAGCTCAAGGTATCGACCTGCCTGCCGTGGTGCCTGCTGGCCCGGATAACCCGATGGGGCACCATGCAATTCGCCTGGCGGCATATGGTGGGGTTTATCTTCTGCACGGAACGAATGCGGATTTTGGGATCGGGATGCGCGTCAGCTCCGGCTGCATTCGCCTGCGCGATGACGACATCAAAACGCTCTACCGCGTGATCGCCCCTGGCACGAAAGTGAATATCATCAATACGCCGATTAAAGTGTCTGAAGAGCCGGGTGGCGTCCGTCTGGTTGAGATCCACCAGCCGCTATCGAAAAACATTAATGACGATCCGCAGACGCTGCCGATTAATCTGAATGCCTCGATGGTGAGCTTTAAAACGAATGCAAACACCGATGGCGCAGTGATGGAGCGGGCGATGGAAGCGCGCTCGGGGATGCCAACCGATGTCACGCGGCATCATGAGGTTGCTCAGCAGTCAATGTAAACGGTAATAACGACAAACGCCCTACATTAGCAGGGCGTTTTTTTGCAGTGGCATAACGGAGGGTTGCGTTACGCTTATTTGTAGATAACTGCGGTACCGTGCAGGGTGTTAGGACCGGTCACAGAGGTGATGCGGAATGATTTCGCACCCATTTCGTCAGCTTTTTGTGCCAGCTGATCTTCCAGAGAGCCGAGGTTAGTCCCGGCAGTGGCAGAGATGGTACCGACTTTCTGCTGGTCTGCTGGAGTGGATTGCACTTCAACAGCAGCGAAGCTTGCGAAAGAGAGTGAACTCAGAACGGCGGCAGCGATGAGGGTTTTAACGTTTTTCATGATTTTATACCTTTGGGCAGATGATGTAGTGGTCGTTAGTTATTTAGTTAACGATCGATAGGTAAATGATAGATGTGATCCAGGTCACACGTCAACCCATTTTTATAATGGTCGTTAAATTAATTTCATTTTCCTTATATTTCATAAAGATAAAATTAAATTATTTTTAAGAAATCACCGCTGGTCGTCGCAGACGTTTATTTTTATAATGACTATTCAACAAAACAACAGAGGACCAACGGCACATGACAACCGATGTCACGCGTTGCGCAAAGAAAAGCCGTGGCCGACCAAAAGTGTTCGACAGGGATGCGGCGCTCGATAAGGCCATGACGCTCTTCTGGCAGCATGGGTATGAAGCCACGTCGCTCTCCGACCTGGTGGAAGCAACGGGCGCGAAAGCCCCTACCCTGTACGCAGAGTTCACCAACAAAGAAGGCTTATTCCGGGCCGTTCTGGACAGATACATCTCGCGCTTCGCGGCAAAACACGAAGCCCAGCTATTCTGTGAAGAAAAAACGGTTGAGCAGGCATTGCAGGATTATTTCTGCGCAGTCGCAACCTGCTTTACCAGTAAAGACACGCCCGCGGGTTGTTTTATGATCAACACCTCCGCGACCCTCGCGGCATCGTCGAAAGAGATTGCCAACACGGTCAAATCGCGCCATGCGATGCAGGAGGAGACGCTCAGCACGTTTCTGGCTCAACGCCAGCAGCGCGGTGAAATTCCGGCACATTGCCGTCCGCAGGAGCTGGCCCAGTATCTGAGCTGTATTCTACAGGGGATGTCCATCAGCGCCCGTGAAGGCGCGACGCTGGAAAAACTGCAGGGGATTACGCAAATAACGCTGCGCCTGTGGCCTGAACTTCTTAAACTCTGACGCAAAAAAAGCTCCTCAGCCTGAGCGCATGAGGAGCTAAGTTCAGAGAACATCTTTTTTACACTTTGTTATTCAGTATCAGCTGACCATTGCTGTCGAGAGGGATCTGCGTACCAGGATCTTTATCCATGCGGATTTTGCCCTGCTGATCGCCAATTTTGTAGGTTACGTCGTAGCCCAACATTTTTTCAGACTTGTCATACACGGTTTTACAGCGCTGCTGCGTTGTGGTGTAGGTATCATTTTCCTGCATCGCACCCTGCACCTGGTTACCGGCATAACCGCCACCCAGCGCACCAACTACCGTCGCGACATCCTTACCACGGCCACCACCAAACTGATGACCAATCACCCCACCAGCAACCGCGCCCAGCACGGAGCCAGCGATACGGTTTTCATCCTGAACCGGACGACGATGGGTGACAGAAACATTACGGCACTCCTGACGAGGCGTCTTGACCGTCTCTTTGATCGGTGTAGCGGAAACCACCTGCGCATACTGCGGGCCACGATCAAGTACGTTCAGACTGGCAACGGCAGCCACACCTAACGCAGCTGCGACGCCAATCCCTATACCCGCCAACATTGATTTATTCACGGGACTTCCTCCTTTGTTGCAATTGGTAGCAATTTTGCAGCGCAATAGACGCTTCGCCAATAAGATAAAGGATCAAAAAACCGGGGGATGAGCTGGGATAGCGTCTGTTTAAGAGAACTCTTAAGCGTCAGGAGCGAAATGCACAGCATGATGTGCTAAAAATTCCCTCCGGAGAGCCCGGAGGGAGGGAGAAATTAGTGCAGCTTCAGGCGTGGGCGGATAACGCGGTTGATGCGGCCGACCAGCATCATCAGGCCGGTTTTGAAGTAGCCGTGCAGCGCAATCTGGTGCATACGGTACAGAGAAATGTACACGAAGCGGGCGATGCGCCCTTCCACCATCATGGAGCCGCGCATCAGGTTGCCCATCAGGCTGCCCACGGTGGAAAAGTTTGAGAGCGACACCAGAGAGCCGTGGTCTTTGTAGACATAGGCTTTCATCGGTTTGCCTTTCATCTGCGCCAGGATGTTATGCAGCACGAGGCTTGCCATCTGGTGCGCGGCCTGAGCGCGAGGAGGCACAAACCCGCCTTCCGGACGCGCGCAGGAGGCACAGTCGCCGATAGCGAAGATGTCCGGATCGCGCGTGGTTTGCAGCGTCGGCTCTGTCACCAGTTGGTTAATGCGGTTTGTCTCCAGCCCACCGATATCTTTCATGAAATCAGGCGCTTTGATCCCCGCAGCCCAGACCATCAGGTCGGCCTGGATGTATTCGCCGTCTTTGGTATGCAGTCCGCCCTCATCCGCGCTGGTCACCATGGTCTGGGTCAGCACGCGCACGCCCAGTTTGGTCAGCTCGTTGTGCGCCGCGCCGGAAATACGCGGCGGCAGCGCAGGCAGAATACGTTCACCTGCTTCCACCAGCGTCACATTCAGCGCTTCGTTAGTCAGCCCTTTGTAGCCGTAGCTGTGCAGCTGTTTGACCGCATTGTGCAACTCCGCCGATAATTCAACGCCCGTTGCGCCGCCGCCCACGATAGCAATATTGACCTTGCCGTTAGCACCCATGTTGTTGGTGTACTTCAGGAACAGGTTAAGCATCTCCTGATGGAAACGACGCGCCTGATGCGGGTTATCCAGGAAGATGCAGTGCTCTTTTACGCCTGGGGTGTTGAAATCATTGGAGGTACTGCCCAGGGCCATCACCAGCGTGTCATAGGCCAGCTTGCGCTCAGGAACCAGCAACTCGCCTTTATCATCACGCAGCTCAGCCAGCGTGATGGTTTTGTTTTCACGATTGATATCCACCACCGAACCCAGCTGGAACTGGAAGTGGTGGTTACGCGCATGTGCCAGATAGCTGAGCGCATCCACGCCCTCATCCAGCGACCCGGTCGCCACTTCGTGCAGTAACGGCTTCCACAGATGGCTGTGGTTACGATCCACCAGCGTGATTTTGGCTTTCTTACCGCGACCCAGTTTCTTACCCAGCTGCGTCGCCAGCTCCAGTCCGCCAGCACCACCGCCGACAATCACTATCTTTTTCAATGGCGTAGTCAACGTGAACCCCTCAAATTATTAACCAATTGTTAATTAAAAGTTATATAAATAACCCTTAATTAACAACAGGTTACTGCGCTGAAACCATTCAGATTCATTGAGAATAGCACGTCAGGCGCATTGGTCATACCAAAATTGATATGTATCAAGTTTTGATGGTTTAAAAGTAGACAACTCTGACAAAAAAGAGGCCCGGCACGCTTTCACGTACCGGGCCTTTGTCAGGTTCAGGGAGTTCAGCCCAGCGTTTTAAAGGCCTTAATACGCTGCAAGTGCGGGGAAATATTTTTGAACTTGTGGGTCTGCTCTTCGTCCCAGACAATTTCGTAGTAATGATGCAGAAGTTCGGCAGCGCGGGAGCTGTCCAGCGCTTCATCGTTGCGGGAGAGGATCGCCAGACACCGGTCGCGGTTCTTTTCGCGGAAATTGCTCACGCATTTTGTTGCGATATCGGCGTACTCTTCCGGACGGTCAATCTTGCCTTCCATGTTTTCGTTTGGAAACAGGTTAGGATTAAAAATGACCTGACGGATATCGCACAAAAAACCGATGCGCTCTGCCCAGTATCCCCCCAACCCCACGCCGCAGATCAGCGGACGATCGTCGATATTGAGCTGCAACATTTTGTCCACTTCTTTAAGCAGATGCTGCATGTCATGCTTCGGATGACGCGTGCTGTAACTGATCAGCCGGACATCCGGATCGATAAACTGCAATTGCAGCACTTTCTCATGATTACCAGGACTGTTTGAGTCAAAACCGTGTAAATAAATGATCATCGTCTCACCACGCTACGCCTTCCGGGATGAATTAAAGGGCTGCTTTATGTGCCTGCCAGCGCTCGTTCAGGGCTTCAAGCCGGGCGTTTACCGTTTTCCAGCGCGCCGAGTCCATCAGCTCCTGACGACTAAATGAACCTTTATGATACAATTGCGTAACACGTTCAGCATTGATCGGCGACAGGTTATCCAGCACGCTCACCGCCCCTTTACGATTATTGCAGACGAGGATCATATCGCAACCCGCATCCAGCGAAGCCTGCCCACGTTCGGCATAGCTTCCCATGATCGCCGCCCCTTCCATGGATAAATCGTCAGAGAAAATAACGCCATTGAAGCCCAACTCCTGACGCAGCACGGTTTTAAGCCAATGCGGAGAGCCGCTGGCCGGACGCGGATCAACGTCACTGTAGATGACGTGCGCAGGCATAATAGCGTCCAGCTTGTTATCGGTAATCAGCGAGCGGAAAACAGACATATCTTTAGCTCGAATGTCTGCTTCCGGGCGCGGATCGCGCGGGGTTTCTTTATGGGAATCCGCCGTCACCGCCCCGTGGCCAGGGAAATGTTTGCCGGTGGTTTTCATGCCCGCATCGTGCATACCGTCAATGAAGCGCGTCGCCATTGCCAGCGCGATACGTGGATCGTCATGATACGAACGCTCACCAATTGCCGCGCTAATGTGTCCTACGTCCAGCACCGGGGCGAAGCTGATATCGATATCCATGGCGATCATCTCGCTGGCCATCAGCCAGCCTGCGTCCTGCGCCAGTTGACCGCCCTCTTCAGTACCCAGCAGCGCAGCAAAAGATTGTGCGGCGGGTAAACGCGTAAACCCTTCGCGGAAACGCTGCACGCGTCCACCTTCCTGGTCGACGGCCACCACCAGGCGATTGCGTGACGCCGCGCGGATCTGGCGAACCAGCTCGCGCAACTGCGCCGGATCGTGATAATTGCGGGTGAAAAGAATCAGCCCCCCTACCAGCGGGTGCGCCAGAATTTCGCGCTCTTCCGCATCCAGCTCAAACCCTTCAACATCCAACATTACTGGACCCACACCAACCTCTCTTATCCTTTCGTTTGTAACTGACGCCAGGCATCATTTGCCAGCGCAATAAATTGTTCGTCATCTGTCTGCTGAAGGCGCATTTCAAACCATCCCGCCATCAGCATCAGCACCCACGGACGCCAGCGCGCGACCTGCCGCGCAAGGGTGAGTACATTTATGTTGGCGTTTCGGGCATAGGCGGTTATCAGCTGCACGCGCGAAGCCTCATCAGGCATCCAGACCGCAGCGAGTTCAAGCGCCACGTCACCGTCCCCGGCATATTCCCAGTCGATAAGTTTCTCGCCCGCCGTGGTATGAACGATATTCCCCGCATGGACATCCATATGCAGCGGCGCCAGACGTAACGCCTTCGGCTCTCCCGCTTTACGCAGCCGCTTAAGCTGCGCCAGCCAGAAGGGCGTGCGTCGTCCAGGCGCAGCCTGCTGCCAATAGCTATCCAGTAATGGAAGTAACGTCACCCGCCAGCCCAGACGCGGCTGTCGATGCAGATCATACAGCATGGCTGCCAGCGTGGGCGTATCGGGAAGCTCGCTTTTGATCTCACCCGCAATAAACGCCACCGCCATCCAGTCCCTGATAAAGAGATGAGGTTTCGGGGCAAGGTCGGCGGGAAGGCGCTTCAGGGCGCGGAACTGGCGACGAAAATGGGCGGCAGGCGCGGCGGCATCGTGATGCTGACGTAAAACCAGCCGATGGTCGCCACGCTCAATAATGCAACTCGCGCCGCCAAGCCCGACGGGGGCTTGCGGCGCGATAACACGATACTGGGGGAAATAACGCGTCAGGACATCATGACGCGTGCGCTTATTGTTGCGTAACGGCACCTTTACCTGACCAGATAATTTCGCCGGTTTGAACCAGCATTAACTGCATCTGCAACGACGGCGTGTTCACGTTGCCTGCCGCGTTAGAATAAAGGACATACTGCGCGCCAACGTTGCGGGCGATACCAATCGCTTTACTGCGCGAACCCAGGCTGTCCTGAGGCGACAGACCAAGCTGTTGCTTGGCGACCGCGAGCTGCTGGGCTGAGACCAGCGTAAATTTACCGTTGTTTGCCAGCGCGTTGCGCAGGGTTTCCGTCGCTTCTCCCGCATTCAGGGAACCGTTTGTACGGTTGTTCACGCTGTCCACCAGCAGCACACTGCCAGGCGTAACGCCCTGTGCCTGCAACATTTTGCCCACCATCGGCTGCATCGCGCCGTTCCAGTCATAGTGCCGCACTCGCGGCGCAGGTTGCGCGGTATCGTCCGGATGTTCGATCGGGCCAGGCTGCGCCGGAATAGTCGGTACAGACGGCACGGTTGGAACAGGTTGCGCCGGTGTTGTTGGCTGTTCCGTTCCCGGCTTCGCCTGATCCACCGGTGCAGGTTCTTCCGTTCGCGTCACACAGCCTGCCAGAAAGAGTGCGAACGCACTCAGGAGCGCATAACGGCTCATTGTTTTAATCAAGGTTCACTCCTTACAAATAAAGATAAAGTCTCACCTTATGTGCACCCAGATAGCTGGCGCTGCCGTAGAGCGTGACCGACGATCTTGCCGGGACCGTCACGCTACGCGGCGCCTCAAGCGGGTGCATCTCAAGACCTCTCACGTCATACCAGTAGAAGCGATAATGCACCGTCACTGGCTCTTGCCTTTCGTTATAGAGCGTAGAGGAGGCAGAAGACTGGATTTCGCTTATGGTCAACGAAGGATTTTCCGCCGTGATGCCCGCAGCAAGCACTGAGGACTCCATCACCAGCGTCTGTTCTTCACTGACCGGGATGGCGGGACGCGCGCTGCACCCAACCATAACCAGCGTCACGATCAGCGCTGCAATACGCCCAGTTAACATATTAAAGACCTTTATGTGCCAGCATCGGTCCCAGTGGACGTCCACCCAGAAGATGCATATGAATATGATAGACTTCCTGGCCGCCATGGCGATTACAGTTCATGATCAAACGGTATCCATCTTCAGCAATCCCTTCCTGCTCAGCAATTTTCGCGGCCACCGTAAGCATACGGCCCAGCGCCACTTCATGCTCGGTTTTAACGTCATTGACGGTCGGAATCAGAATATTGGGAATAATAAGGATGTGCGTCGGCGCCTGGGGAGAAATGTCGCGGAAAGCCGTGACCAGTTCATCCTGATAGACAATATCCGACGGAATTTCGCGGCGGATAATTTTACTGAAAATCGTTTCTTCAGCCATGACCTTTTCCTTTTAAGTTTAATCTGGCGTCGTGCGTCCGTTGTTAACACACATTGTCTGTTTTACTGTGTGACACAACACAAGAGTATGAGCGAGTTTCTCCTGTCCTTTCAACCTTCTCCCGTGATTTCTTTCCTGATTATCGCCCATCTGGGTGAAGAGGCATCGCTTTAGGACATTTCTTTTCTGAAACCTGATTTCAGTTCATCCCGAAACATCTGTTTACAGCGTTAATCACAATGCGTATATTTCGCATTTGCATTTTCATGCGCATTTTTAACATAGAAAACGACGTCAGCCCGTACTAGCGGGACTGTCGCGCACTACCTTCACCATTCACTAAGGGTTTGATGATGTCTTTCATTAATCACACCAGGGATGGGCAACGTCAGCCTGCCGCAACACCTTCGTTGCTGGCCGCCTGCATTGCTATGGCATTGACGCCAACCACCGCTTTCGCTGCTTCAACAGCCGAAGATACCGTCGTCGTTGATGGGGGTTTTGATAACACACAGGATCTTTCTGCCAGCCAGGATCAGGATTACAGCGTAAAAACCACCACCACCGGCACCAAACTGTTGCTGGTTCCCCGCGACATCCCACAGTCCGTCAGCGTTATCAGCCAGCAACGTATGGCTGACCAGAATCTGCAATCCATCGGACAGGTGCTGACGAACACCACGGGCATTACGGCGCAGGTGCAGGACAGCGACCGTACCGTATTTTACTCACGCGGATTTTTCGTCAGCAACTACGCCTATGACGACCTTCCAACGTCCATCAGTGAAGTGTGGAACTTTGGTGATACCGCCGCCGATACCGCAATTTATGACCGCATTGAAGTGGTCCGCGGCGCCACAGGCCTGATGTCCGGGACGGGCAACCCGGCGGCGTACGTTAATATGGTGCGCAAGCATGCGGACAGCCAGGAATTTAAAGGCAACGTTTCCGCCAGCTACGGCAGCTGGGACAAGCAGCGTTACGTGCTGGATCTCCAGGCGCCGCTGGTGGATTCAGGTAAGGTACGGGGTCGTCTGATCACGGGTTATCAGGACAACGACAGCTTCGTGGATAACTACCACTACCGGAAGAAATTCCTCTACGGCGTGATGGATGCAGATGTTACCGACAGCACGACCCTCTCGGTAGGGTATGAGTATCAGGAAAGCCATACCGCCGACCCAACCTGGGGTGGGCTGCCGACCTGGTACAGCGACGGAAGTAAGACCAACTACAATCGCAGCCAGACCGTCGCGCCTGACTGGGCCTATTCAGATAAAGACAGCACCCGCATCTTCGCTAACCTGACCCAGCGTTTCGATAATGGCTGGGAAGCGCACATCAACGGCATGCATGCTGAAACCAACTTTGACTCTAAGCTGATGTATATGTCCGGTTATCCGGATAAAGAGACCGGCGCTGGCCTGGTGGGTTACGGCGGCTGGAACCGCGGGGAACGTAAACAGGATGCGGTCGATGCCTTCCTGCGCGGCGGCTTCGATCTCTTTGGCCGTCAGCACGAGATGATGTTCGGCGGCAGCTTTAGCCGTCAGCGTAACCATTACGACAACACCATGCCGGATGCAGTATACGGCATGGTTGATGTCGGCAACTTTAAGAACTGGAACGGGAACATTGCCGATCCGCAGTGGACGCCGTGGAAACTCTACAGCAAGGATGATATTCGCCAGTCTTCAGCCTATTCCTCTGCGCGTTTCTCACTCGCCGATCCGTTGCATCTGATCCTGGGGGCGCGTTACACCCAATACAACATACGCTATAACCCCGCTGGTTCGCCGAATACCCGTCTGGAAAGCACCAAAGATGATGTCACGCCGTATGCCGGCCTGGTGTATGACATCAATGAGGACTGGTCGACCTACGTCAGCTATACCTCTATCTTCCAGCCGCAGGATAAGCGCAATGCCAGTGGACGTTATCTCGACCCTACCATGGGTAAAAGCTACGAAGCCGGGGTGAAGGCAGACTGGTTTAATACCCGCCTCACCACCTCGCTGGCGATTTTCCGCATTGAGCAGGATAACGTGGCCAGCAACACGTATACCTACATGCCGAGCGGTGAGTCGATTTATGAATCGCTGGACGGGGTGGTCAGCAAAGGGGTCGAGTTTGAGCTCAACGGTGCACTGACCGATAACTGGCAGCTGACCTTTGGCGCGACGCGTTACATTGCAGAAGATAAGAATGGCAACGCTGTCAGCTCCGATCAGCCGCGCACAACCATGAAGTTGTTCACTCGTTATCAACTGCCAATGCTGCCGGAACTGACCGTGGGCGGTGGCGTAAACTGGCAGAACAAAGTGTGGACGGACGTGGAAGGCGGTCCGGCAGGACGTTCCCGCGCGGAGCAAGGCAGCTATGGGCTGGTGAACCTGTTCAGTCGCTATCAGGTCACCAAAGACTTTGCTGTTCAGGCTAACGTCAACAACCTGTTCGACAAAGAGTATTACGACTACGTCGGATCGTATGTAGTGTATGGCGCGCCACTGAACGTTTCGGTTAGCGCGAGCTACGACTTCTGAGTATTAAGCCCGGTGGCGCTGCGCTTACCGGGCCTACCCATCACGTAGGCCGGGTAAGGCGCAGCCGCCACCCGGCCCCCCAAACCGAGTAATAAAAAAGGCAGCCATTCGGCTGCCTTAGTCTCCCCAGATCACAGCTTAGTTGTTGCGGATGTACTCATCCATTTCGGTTTTCAGGTTATCGGATTTCGTTCCGAAGATTGCCTGAACACCAGAACCTGCAACAACGACGCCTGCTGCGCCCAGTTTTTTCAGACCCGGCTGGTCGACTTTCGCAACGTCGGCAACGCTCACACGCAGACGAGTGATACACGCGTCCAGGTTAGTGATGTTCTCTTTACCGCCGAAAGCAGCAACCAGAGCAGGTGCCATTTCGCTGGTCACACCGGCTTTGCTGTCTTCCGTTGCATCTTCACGACCCGGCGTTTTCAGGTCCAGTGCTTTGATCAGCACGCGGAAGACGGTGTAGTACACCACTGCGTAGCCAGCACCCACGATTGGGAACAGCCACAGCTTGCTGCTGTTACCGGACAGAACGATGAAGTCGATCAGGCCGTGAGAGAATGACGTACCGTCACGCATACCCAGCAGGATACAGATTGGGAATGCCAGACCTGCCAGTACCGCGTGGATGATGTACAGGATCGGCGCAACGAACATGAAGGAGAACTCGATCGGCTCGGTGATACCGGTCAGGAACGAGGTCAGCGCTGCGGAGATCATGATACCGCCCACTTTTGCACGGTTCTCTGGTTTAGCAGAGTGCCAGATAGCAATTGCAGCTGCCGGCAGACCGTACATTTTGAACAGGAAGCCACCAGACAGTTTACCTGCCGTTGGGTCGCCCGCCATGTAGCGTGGGATGTCGCCGTGGAACACCTGACCTGCTGCGTTGGTGTATTCACCAATCTGCATCTGGAATGGAACGTTCCAGATGTGGTGCAGACCAAATGGTACCAGGCAGCGCTCAATGAAGCCGTAGATACCGAACGCCACAACCGGGTTCTGGTAAGCTGCCCACTGAGAGAAGGTCTGGATTGCCGTACCGATTGGTGGCCAGATGAAGGACAGGACCACACCGGTGAAAATCGCGGCCAGACCAGAAATGATCGGCACAAAACGTTTACCCGCGAAGAAGCCCAGATACTCAGGCAGCTTGATGCGATAGAAGCGGTTAAACATATACGCTGCAATCGCACCGGAGATGATACCACCGAGAACACCGGTGTCCGCCAGGTGCTTAGCGGCAATCTCTTCAGCAGGTAAATGCAGTACCAGCGGCGCAACCACAGCCATGGTTTTCACCATGATGCCGTAAGCAACAACGGACGCCAGAGCGGAAACACCGTCGTTATTGGTGAAGCCCAGAGCAACACCGATAGCGAAGATCAGCGGCATGTTAGCAAAAACAGAACCGCCTGCTTCGGCCATCACGTGGGAAACTACGGCTGGCAGCCAGCTGAAGTTTGCAGAACCGACACCCAGCAGGATACCTGCGATAGGCAGTACGGATACTGGCAGCATCAGCGATTTACCGACCTTTTGCAGGTTAGCAAATGCATTCTTAAACATAATTGAGAGTGCTCCTGAGTATTTGTGCTTTTTTTACGTTTTCACGCATTGGCCCGGGGGGAGTACCGCGCCGTGGACAGGACATCTAAGCGCCCTTTATTTATTACACAGAGTAAAATAATTCCCTCTGAGTTTGTTTGACGGCTATCACGTTTCAGTTCAAGACGGCCAAAAAACTTGCAGATATTTACATAAAGCATGTCTGGATGTGTCTAAAAACGCCATCACCGCCCCGAATGAGGCGGTGAACTTTACTCGCTTTACTTATTAATTACGAGCCTAAAAATAACAGGTGTATCAGACAGATTGCAGGCGGGCGGGGTCGATATGGAACAGACTGGCGAAGTTTTCCGTTGTCACGCGAGCCAGTTCTTCAATACTGACACCTTTCAGAACGGCCATATACTCAGCGACATCCCGGGTCATCGCTGGCTGGTTCTCTTTGCCACGATGAGGCACCGGCGCCAGGTACGGGGAATCGGTTTCCACCAGAATACGATCCAGCGGAACATAGCGCGCCGCATCACGCAGTTGCTCAGCATTACGGAACGTGACAATCCCCGAGAACGAGATATAAAAGCCCAAATCAAGCAGCTTACCCGCCGTTTCTCTGTCTTCTGTGAAACAGTGTAGTACGCCACCGCAATCCGTCACCTTTTCTTCCCGCAGGATACCCAGCGTGTCGGCGCGCGCATCTCGGGTGTGAACGATAACCGGCTTATTCAGTTCCCGGCCAATGCGGATGTGGTTACGGAAGGATTCCTGCTGGCGAGGTTTCGTTTCCGGAGTGTAGAAATAGTCCAGGCCGGTCTCGCCCATCGCCACTACGCCCTCTTCTGCGGCAAGACGGCGTAAATCCTCAACGTCGTACGCTTCATCCTGATTCAGCGGATGCACGCCGCAGGAGAAGACGACATTATCGCGCTCGCCTACCAGTTCACGCATGGAGCGGTAACCCGGCAACGTGGTTGCCACGGCCAGGCAAAAATTCACATCGCGCGCGGCGGCTTTCGCCAGCACGTCGTCCACATTTTTATGCAGGGATTGATAATCCAGGCCATCGAGATGGCAGTGTGAGTCGACTAAAAACATAATGTCTCTCTCAGAGGTGGGAAACCGGCGGTATGACGCCCGGTTGCAGGTAGTGTTCAATACGCAGTAACTGGTCAGTCAGTAAAAGCTCGCGATTGAGACCGGTTACCGTCAAAAGTTGTTCACGACTCTGGCAGATATCATGAAGGATAGCGTGCAGTGACTGCCCTGACAGGCGATTCGCCAGCGTGGTGACCAGCGCCCACACGTCAGGGTTAGTCAGAAGCGTAGCCCCCTGCTGGATTTTGAGCGCATCCAGCAGCAGTGCGGCCAGCCAGTGCAGCCGTTCCGGAGCCTGATCGCTGTTCAGCGCTGGCAGCACGCTCAGCCAGTCATGGCTGTCGAGGGCTGATTCAACCGCACGACACAGCGTTTCACGCTGGGACCACACCTCGGGCTGTAATAAGGCCAGCGCAGCCGCAGGCGCACCGCTGCACAGGCGCAACGCTGAGAGCGCCGCGTCTTGTGACACCGTCACTTCCCGCTCAAGCCAGGCGAGTGCCCAGGATTCCTGAGGGACAGCAAGGTGGTGAAGACGGCAGCGACTGCGCAGTGTCGCCAGCAAGCGTTCCGGCTCGCGGCAGGAGAGGAAAAACCAGGTGTTTTCTGGCGGCTCTTCCAGGGTTTTTAACAGCGCGTTGGCTGCGGCTTCCGTGAGCAGCGCGGCGTCTTTCAGCCACACCACTTTCGCCCCCCCCAGACGCGCATATTCGTACAGTTTCTCACTGACCTCACGCACCGCGTCGATACCGAGCGTATTTTTGCCCTTCTCAGGTTCGAGGGTGTAATAGTCAGGATGCGTGCCCGCCTGCATGAGCTGGCAACCCCGGCACTTACCGCAGCTTTTATGTCCTTCCGGCTGTTGGCACATCAGAAAGCGGGTGATGGCGTAAATCAACGCATCATCACCCATTCCCGGCAGCGCCTGGATCAGTAACGCATGATGCCCCCGACCAACCTGATAGCTGCCGATCAGCTGTTCAAAGTGTGGGCGCAACCATGGATACCATTTCATGCCTGCTGCTCCTGTAGCCACTGCGTAACGGTCTGCTGAATATCACATGTAACGTCTTCAAGGGATTGCGTCGCATCGATGGTACGAATGGTCTTGTCCTGCCCGGCCAGTTCCAGATAACGCGCACGGGTGCGGTTAAAGAAATCAAAAGACTCCTGTTCGATGCGGTCCAGTTCGCCGCGGGCACGGGCGCGCTTCAGGCCCACCTCAGGGGTCACGTCCAGATACAGCGTCAGGTCAGGACGGAAATCGCCCAGAACCGCGTCGCGAAGCGTAGCCAGCATGGTCTGATCGATACCCCGGCCACCGCCCTGATACGCCTGGGTTGAGAGATCGTGGCGATCGCCAATCACCCATTTGCCTTCTGCCAGAGCGGGTTTGATCACCGTCTCCACCAGCTGAACGCGCGCCGCATAGAACATCAGCACTTCCGCTTTGTCGGTAATAACTTCATCGCCAACGGATTTGATATCCAGAACCAGGCTGCGCAGTTTTTCCGCCAGCTGCGTACCGCCCGGCTCGCGGGTGAAGACCATGTCGGCGACGCCAAGCGATTTCAGCGTATCCACCACCACGTTACGGGCGGTGGTTTTGCCCGCCCCTTCGAGTCCCTCAATGACAATGTATTTACTGCGCATTTTTTTCCTTAAGTGCCTTCAGATAGTCCTGAACGGAGCGATTGTGACTGGCCAGGTTGGTATTGAACGTATGCCCCCCTTTTCCGTCAGCCACAAAATAGAGATACGGCGTTTTGGCCGGGTGCGCGGCGGCCTTCAACGATGCTTCACTCGGCGTCGCAATCGGCCCAGGCGGCAGGCCGCTAATCACGTAGGTATTATACGCCGTTGGCGTTTCCAGATCTTTTCTGGAAATCCTGCCGTTGTAGTTTTCGCCCATGCCGTAGATGACGGTAGGATCAGTTTGCAAACGCATGCCGATGCGCAGACGGTTAATAAACACCGAGGCAACCTGGTCACGTTCGGCAGCAACGGCCGTCTCTTTCTCGATGATCGAGGCCATCGTCATGAACTGGTTTTGATCTTTATAAGGCAGGCCCTCTGCTCGCCCTTTCCACGCAGCGTCTACCGCCGCGACCATTTTGTTGTGCGCTCGCTTCAGAATTGCCACATCCGTCGTGCCTGCCGTATACATCCACGTATCGGGCCAGAACCAGCCTTCCACCCACTCGGGATGTTCGAATTTTAAGGCGTCTGCCACGGTCTGGTAGCGGTCATCTTTCAGCGTATGCTTGATGTACGGCGCGTCACGCAGTTGCCTGAGATAATCGCTCAGACGCATACCTTCCACAAAACGCAATGGGAACTGGGCTTCTTTACCACTCTCCAGCAGTTGCAGCATCTCGCGCACGGTCATGCCAGGGGTGAAACGATAGGTACCGGCCTTGAAATGGGACAGGTCCGGCTGAATACGCAGCAGCCACTGGAATACGCGTGGACGATTGATAATTTTGTCGTCATACAGCTGCTGACCAAGCGCCTGCCGCCCGGTCCCCGCTTTCAGGGTAAAAATCGTCTCGTCTTTAATCAGGATCTGACTTTCAGCCAGCTGACGGACTTTCCACACTCCCGCTCCGCCAGCGATTCCGAACGCAACGATAAGAAGGAGGACAAAGCGTAACATTTTCTTCATGACTACCTGGTTTGCTCACATAACGGGGCCAGAAACTGGAACAGCTCGCGGGATGACCAGCACTTGCGGTCATAAGCGCGAACGGGGACAACGGGCATCAGCGCATTGCAGATAACAACTTCTTCGGCAGCCAGCAGCGCCTCTTCCTTAGCGTTAACTTCGACAACGCGAAAGCCTGCGCGTGCCAGCTGTTGCAAACAAAACTGCCGCATAATGCCGTTGACTCCGGCCTGCTCCAGCGAAGGCGTGAATACGTCACTGCCCTTCCGCCAGAGTAAATTAGCCGCACAGCATTCCGTAATGTACCCTTCGCTGTCAAGAACCAGCGCCTCCCCGGCCTCCGTCTGCTCAAGATGAGTACGAATAAGCACCTGTTCAAGACGGTTAAGATGCTTTATGCCAGCGAGCATCGGGTTTCGCCCCAGACGTACCGGGCTAAGCGCCAGGACTACGCCCTCATCACGCCAGTGCGCGTAATGGGAAGGATAATCTGAAACGGAAAGGATCCGCGCAGGATGCTGGCAGGCAGAACCGCTATAGCCCCGACCACCGCTGCCGCGGCTGATAATGACTTTCAGGACGCCGCTTGCTTTATGTGACGCCAGCCGACGCATTTCACTTTCAAGAATGTCCCACTGCGAGAAGGGGATAAGTAATGCTTCACAGGCTTTTTGTAAACGAAGGATATGGGCCCCGAGCAGGCACACGCCACCGTCGAGAATACGCGCGGTCGTGAAACAGCCATCGCCAAACTGGGTCGCCCTGTCGCTTGCCGGCAGCATTTCTTGCTCAAGGCCATTAATTAAAAACATAGTGGCTCCTTATGCATGGAGGCTCAGTCTGGCAGGATGTGGTTAGCCGGACAAGGGGATATCACCTAATAAAAAAGGCCCGGCAAGCGGACCTTTATTATCGTCAGCGACTAACCAGACTCAGACCTTTTTGAAGATCAGAGAACCGTTAGTCCCACCGAAGCCGAAGGAGTTACACAGGGTGTACTCCATACCGCTAACCTGGCGCGCTTCGTGGGGAACGAAGTCCAGATCGCAACCTTCATCTGGATTATCCAGGTTGATGGTTGGCGGTACAGCCTGATCGCGCAGCGCGAGAATAGAGTAGATTGATTCTACTGCACCCGCCGCACCCAGGAGGTGACCGGTCATGGATTTCGTGGAGCTCACCAGTACACGGCTGGCAGATTCGCCGAAGATAGACTTAACCGCCTGCGCTTCTGCTTTATCGCCCGCAGGGGTAGATGTCCCGTGCGCGTTAACGTAGCCAATCTGTGCCGGCGTAATGCCCGCATCACGGATGGCGTTTTCCATCGCCAGAGCAGCACCTGCGCCGTTCTCTGGAGGAGACGTCATGTGGTAAGCATCGCTGCTCATGCCAAAGCCAACAACTTCAGCATAAATTTTCGCGCCACGTTTTTTCGCGTGTTCGTACTCTTCCAGTACGATCATGCCTGCACCGTCACCCAGCACGAAACCATCACGGTCTTTATCCCACGGACGGCTCGCCGCCTGAGGATTATCGTTTCGGGTAGAGAGCGCACGCGCTGCACCGAAGCCACCGACGCCCAGCGGGGTACTGGCTTTTTCAGCACCGCCCGCAACCATAGCATCTGCATCGCCGTACGCGATGATACGCGCGGCCTGGCCGATGTTATGCACGCCAGACGTACAGGCTGTCGCGATTGAGATGCTTGGGCCACGCAGGCCGAACATAATGGTCAGGTGACCTGCCACCATGTTTACAATCGTAGACGGAACGAAGAACGGGCTGATTTTACGCGGGCCGCCATTCACCAGAGATGTATGGTTTTCCTCGATCAGGCCAAGACCGCCAATCCCGGAGCCGATAGCAGCGCCGATACGGGTAGCGTTCTCTTCCGTAATCTCAAGGCCAGAATCCTGCATGGCCTGAACGCCAGCGACAATTCCATATTGAATGAAGGCATCCATCTTGCGCTGTTCTTTGCGCGAGATGATCTCTTCACAGTTAAAATCCTTTACTAAGCCAGCAAATTTCGTTGCATAGGCGCTAGTATCGAAATGGTCGATTAGGCTGATGCCGCTCTGACCGGCAAGGAGAGCTTTCCAGGTGGACTCTACGGTATTGCCGACAGGAGACAACATGCCAAGTCCGGTCACAACTACACGACGCTTAGACACGTTTGTCCTCCAGGGAGGGATAAAAAAAGAGATTCGTGGGACTACAAAAGATAAAACTCAGGCGGTCGAATGACCGCCTGGAGATGTTCACTTACGCCTGGTGACCGTTGATGTAATCAATGGCAGCCTGAACGGTGGTGATTTTCTCAGCTTCTTCGTCCGGAATCTCAGTATCAAACTCTTCTTCCAGAGCCATTACCAGCTCAACGGTGTCAAGAGAATCTGCGCCCAGGTCTTCAACAAAGGAAGCGGAGTTCACAACTTCTTCCTGCTTAACGCCCAGCTGTTCGCCGATAATTTTCTTAACGCGTTCTTCGATAGTGCTCATACTCTTAAATTTCCTATCAAAACTCGCTTTCGCGATGGTTTTCGTAGTGTATAAAATGTTGAAAAATTTGCAACTAAATCCCGGCAGGTCTTACCACGATTTTACGTTATTTTGAGGCCATTTGCCCAAATAACGCAAATATTTTCGATCGTGATTAAACCATGTACATCCCGCCGTTGACGTGGAGGGTTTCACCAGTGATGTAACCCGCTTCGTCAGAGGCTAAAAATGCAACCGCGCTGGCGATTTCTTTAGGGTCGCCAAGACGACCCGCTGGAACTGCCGCCAGCGTACCCGCACGCTGATCATCGGTCAGCGCACGCGTCATGTCCGTTTCAATAAAGCCCGGAGCAACAACGTTTACAGTAATTCCGCGGGACGCGACTTCGCGCGCCAGCGACTTACTGAAACCGATCAGACCTGCTTTCGCCGCAGCGTAGTTAGCCTGACCAGCATTTCCCATGGTACCAACCACAGAACCTACAGTGATAATACGTCCATGACGCTTTTTCATCATAGCGCGCATTACCGCTTTTGACAGTCGGAATACCGATGACAGGTTGGTTTCGATAATATCGTTCCACTCATCATCTTTCATTCGCATCAACAGGTTGTCGCGAGTGATCCCGGCATTATTGACCAGAATATCCACTTCGCCAAACTCTGCGCGAATATTTTCCAGAACAGATTCGATAGATGCTGGTTCAGTCACATTCAGTACCAGACCTTTGCCGTTCGCACCCAGATACTCGCTGATGGCCTGTGCGCCATTCTCGCTGGTCGCAGTCCCGATCACCGTCGCGCCGCGCGCAACCAGTGTTTCAGCAATAGCACGCCCGATACCGCGGCTTGCGCCGGTCACCAGGGCAATTTTTCCTTCAAAACTCATGGTATTCCTCTTTTATTGCGAGAGTGCCGCTTTCATTGCTTCCGGCTCGTTAATCGCCGAGGCAGTCAGGGTGTCTACAATACGTTTTGTCAGACCGGTAAGTACCTTACCTGGACCGACTTCATACAGATGTTCAACGCCCTGAGACGCCATAAATTCAACGGTTTTGGTCCACTGAACTGGGCTGTAGAGCTGGCGAACCAGCGCGTTACGGATAGCCTCCGGCGCGGTTTCGCACTTGACATCGACGTTATTCACAACGGAAATCGTCGGTGCGTTAAAGGTCATTTTTTCCAGCTCAACCGCCAGCTTATCGGCAGCGGGCTTCATCAGCGCACAGTGAGACGGCACGCTCACCGGCAGCGGCAGTGCACGTTTTGCACCCGCAGCTTTACAGGCAGCGCCTGCACGCTCAACCGCTTCTTTATGACCCGCGATAACGACCTGGCCTGGCGAGTTAAAGTTTACCGGAGAAACGACCTGACCTTCAGCAGATTCTTCACAGGCTTTAGCAATAGAAGCATCATCCAGACCGATGATGGCAGACATGCCGCCCGTGCCTTCTGGCACCGCTTCCTGCATAAACTTACCACGCAATTCAACCAGACGGACCGCGTCAGCGAAGGCAATCACTCCTGCGCAGACCAGCGCAGAGTATTCACCCAGGCTATGACCCGCCATCAGCGCCGGCGTTTTGCCGCCCTGCTGCTGCCATACGCGCCACAATGCGACGGAGGCTGCCAGCAGTGCCGGTTGAGTCTGCCAGGTTTTGTTCAGCTCTTCAGCTGGGCCCTGCTGGGTCAGCGCCCACAGATCATAACCCAGCGCGTCAGAAGCTTCACGGAAAGTCTCTTCAATAACCGGATAGTTTGCTGCCATTTCAGACAACATCCCAACAGTTTGTGAGCCCTGTCCCGGGAACATAAAAGCAAATTGCGTCATTTTTTAATCCTTATCCTAGAAACGAACCAGCGCGGAACCCCAGGTGAACCCGCCACCAAAGGCTTCAAGCAAGACCAGTTGGCCCCGTTTAATTCGTCCATCGCGTACCGCTTCGTCAAATGCGCACGGTACCGATGCCGCAGAGGTGTTGCCGTGGCGATCAAGCGTCACCACAACGTTATCCATAGACATGCCCAACTTCTTCGCCGTCGCGCTGATAATACGCAGGTTAGCCTGATGCGGTACCAGCCAGTCGAGTGCGGCGCGATCCAGATTGTTCGCTTCCAGCGTCTCATCAACAATGTGAGCGAGTTCGGTCACGGCCACCTTGAACACTTCATTACCCGCCATTGTCAGGTAAATCGAACTGTCCGGATTAACGCGATCGGCGTTAGGCAGCGTTAACAGCTCGCCGTAGCGACCGTCAGCGTGCAGGTGCGTGGAGATAATGCCTGGTTCTTCGGACTGCCCCAGCAGTACCGCGCCCGCGCCATCGCCAAAAATAATGATTGTGCCGCGATCGGTTGGATCGCAGGTACGCGCCAGCACATCAGCACCGATCACCAGCGCATATTTTACGGCACCCGATTTAACATACTGATCGGCGATGCTCAGCGCATAGGTGAAACCCGCGCACGCCGCTGCAACATCAAATGCCGGGCAGCCTTTGATGCCGAGCATGTTCTGCACCTGGCACGCTGCGCTTGGGAAGGCATGCGTGGCAGATGTTGTCGCCACCACAATAAGCCCGATCTGTTCTTTATCAATGCCAGCCATCTCAAGCGCTCGCTGAGCGGCTTCGTAGCCCATGGTGGACACAGTTTCGTCTGGCGCGGCGATACGACGTTCACGGATACCTGTGCGCGTGACAATCCACTCGTCAGACGTATCTACCATTTTTTCAAGATCGGCGTTGGTACGCACTTGTTTTGGCAGGTAGCTGCCGGTACCTAAAATCTTCGTATACATGTACGCTCAGTCACTTTTAGCTAATACAGATCCCAGGCGAGCGGCAATCCTCTGAGGGACTTGTCGCTGCACCGCCTGCACTGCCTGTTCAATCGCGACGGTAAATGCTCGCTGATTGGCGGCGCCATGACTCTTAATCACGATGCCGCGCAATCCTAACAGACAGGCGCCATTATACTGGTCGGGGTTGAGGTGACTGAATCGCCGCGTCAGGCTTTTTTGTAACCAACGCTTTAATAAAATCAGCCACCAGGACCTTTTTTTACCTTCTCCCTGCGATTTCAGCAGAGAAAGGAACATTCGTACGACCCCTTCCATGGTCTTCAACGTCACGTTTCCGGTGAAGCCATCACACACTAATACATCCGTTTTGCCCGTCAGCAACTCATTGGCTTCGAGATAACCAATATAGTTGATGGAGGGAACCTGTTTGAGTATTTCCGCAGCGTCGCGGATACTGTCCAGGCCTTTGGTCTCTTCTTCACCAATATTCAATAACGCAACGCGGGGATTGGTAATCCCGACCACGTCTTCTGCCAGCACCGACCCCATCACGGCAAACTGAGCCAGCATTGTACTATCACAATCTACGTTAGCGCCCAGATCGAGCACCACCGTTTTGCCCTTCTGCTGATGCGGTAACACCGTCACCAGCGCCGGACGCTCAATGCCCTCAATCGGCTTGAGCAATAATTTCGACAGCCCCATCAGCGCGCCAGTATTTCCCGCGCTGACGCAAGCCTGCGCTCGCCCTTCTTTCACCAGCTCCAGCGCCATTCGCATAGAGCTGCCGCGGCTATTACGAATAGCCTGCGATGGCCGGGCATCACTGGCAATAACTGACTGCGCAGGAATAATCTGCAGACGCGAACGTTGTTCAAAGTCAGCTTTTGCAAGTAATGGCGTGATTGTGTCGGGATTACCGACTAAAAGAAGTGTGAGTTGCGAATTAGAATTCAGTGCCTGCAATGCTGCAGGCACTGTCACGGTAGGGCCAAAATCTCCCCCCATGACATCTAACGCCAGGGTTAGACGTGTCAAGGTATCGTCGCAGCCTGGTTCGGTAAACTCCCCGTTTTCACGGGGAAGTTCCTCACTAAGCCTAATCACGCTGACGCGTGATTACTTAGTGATAACCTTGCGGCCGCGGTAGAAACCGTCAGCGGTGATGTGGTGACGCAGGTGTTTCTCACCAGAAGTCTTGTCTACAGACAGGCTGGTAACTGCGGTCAGCGCGTCATGGGAACGACGCATGCCACGTTTGGAACGGGTTGGTTTATTCTGTTGTACGGCCATGGACCTTACTCCTCAATTACTTACGCTTTAAGCTGGCTAATACGGCAAATGGATTTGGTTTTTGCGCTTCATCAGGCAGTTCCCCAAAGACCATGTCCGCCTCGGACACTTCACAGTGTTCAGAATCATGCACCGGAACGACTGGCAGGGAGAGGATGACTTCATCTTCAACCAGCGCCAGAAGATCGATTTCACCGAATTCGTTAACCTCAATCGGTTCATACGCTTCCGGGAGTGCTTCAGCCTGTTCGTCAGAACGAACCGGACTGAAACAATACGTTGTGTGAACATGCTGTACAAACGGTTTCCCGCAGCGCTGACATTCGAGCGTTACCGTCACCTTTGCATCACCGGTTAAAACGGCGAGGCGCTGGTTGTCGATAGCGAACGACATGGAGCACTCTACATCACTGTCCACACTGACTACAGATTCGGCAATACGCTCAGCCTGATCGGAAGAATAGATTCCTTCGTAATCGAGGCGTTTTTGAGCCGTACGAACCGGATCAAGAGTCAGGGGTAATTTTACCTTTTGCATAGGGCGCGCATATTAACTTTGTAACGTCATAGAGTCAAAGAAAAAGGCAACCAGAGCTGCCTTTTGCCAATTATTCGCACACATTGCGGCCTGTAGTTTAAAATGGCTGGCATCGATACGCTATATCTGGTGATAAAAATATGCCAAATCTCGTCCTTGCTTCCACTTCACCTTATCGCCGAATGCTGCTGGAAAAGCTCGGGATCCCGTTTGAATGCGCCGCGCCGGAGGTGGATGAAACGCCACAGCCGGGCGAGTCACCGCGTCATCTGGTGACCCGTCTCGCGAAAGAGAAAGCACAGTCGCTGGCCGTACGTTACCCCGCTCATCTGATTATAGGCTCCGATCAGGTTTGTGTGCTGGGCGGCGAAATCACCGGTAAACCGCATACGGAAGAAAACGCCTGCCAGCAGCTTTTGCGTGCGCGAGGCAGTATCGTGACCTTTTATACCGGCCTGGCGCTTTATAATTCCGCCTCCGGTCATCTGCAAACCGAGTGCGAGCCATTTGATGTGCACTTCCGTCATCTCAGCGAGGAGGAGATTATGGATTACGTGCGTCGGGAACGTCCTCTGAACTGCGCAGGGAGTTTCAAAAGTGAAGGACTGGGAATTGCACTGTTCGACAAGCTGGACGGGCGGGATCCCAACACGCTGGTGGGGTTGCCGCTGATTGCGCTCTGCCAGATGTTAAGGCGAGAAGAGTGTAATCCGCTGACGATGTGATTTTTGCCCAGCAGCGCTTCGCTTGTATGGGCCTACGGGTTTCGTAGGCCGGGTAAGCGCAGCGCCACCCGGCACATAATCAGCCGCGCAGAACTTTCAGGCAGCGTTTCAACTGATCATCCAGCGGCGCTTCAATACGGATAACTTCACCGGTATTAGGATGGGTAAACTTCAGCGCTGCCGCATGCAGGAACAGACGCGACAGCCCCGTACCCGCCAACTGCTTATCAAACTCGCGATCGCCATAGCGATCGTCGAACGCAATCGGATGGCCTGCAAACTGGGTATGGACGCGAATCTGGTGAGTACGCCCCGTCACCGGACTACAGCGCACCAGCGTGGCGAATTCGTAGCGCTCTTCTACTTTAAATCGCGTCTCAGACGGTTTCCCTTCCTGATTTACACGAACAATGCGCTCACCGCTTTGCAGAATATTTTTCAGCAGCGGCGCCTGCACCACTTTCACGTGGGACTGCCACTGGCCGCGCACCAGCGCCAGATAATCTTTCTGCATCCCTTTTTCGCGCAGCTGTTCATGCAGGGAACGCAGTGCAGAACGTTTTTTCGCCACCAGCAGCACGCCTGAGGTATCACGGTCAAGACGGTGAACCAGTTCGAGGAAACGCGCTTCCGGGCGCAGCGCACGTAAACCTTCGATCACGCCGAAGCTCAGACCGCTCCCCCCGTGTACCGCCGTTCCGGACGGTTTATTCAGCACCAGAATGTGGTCGTCCTCATAAAGGATAACGTCGCTCAAAGCCGCGACTTTTTGCAGCTTCGGAGAAACGACCTCTTCTTCACGCTCTGCAACACGTACCGGTGGAATGCGGACTTCATCGCCCGCCTCGAGCTTGTACTCGGGCTTCACACGTTTTTTGTTCACCCGCACCTCACCCTTACGCAAGATGCGATAAATCATACTTTTTGGCACACCCTTCAATTGGGTGCGCAAAAAATTATCGATACGTTGCCCCGCCTCGTCGTCGGCGATGGCAACCATTTTTACGGCTGGAGTCTCTGTTTTCATGGTTGGCGATTCTAAATAGCGTCTGACATTAGCGCCACTCATTTTTCTATGCTTATATTTACTTTTATCCGGACCACTCCCCTTTCGCGCAATCGATTTGGTGGTTATTAAACCAATCACCCCGTTGAAGTGAAGAAACTGTGAGTAACCGGGTGATAATTGGTAAAAGTCATCTTGCTATAACCCGGCGAGCAGTGGAATAATGAATCCGTTTTCCGCGTTAAATCCGGGTTTTGTAAGGATGTCGACGGAATGACCAATTTTGTCTGACCGATCATCCACGCAGCAATGGCGTAAGACGTATTGATCTTTCAGGCAGTTAGCGGGCTGCGGGTTGCAGTACTTCCCGGTATAAGGATTGTTCTCTGGAGAGTTTTCCCAGGCAATTCCCCTGATAATTGCGCTGTGTTTCCCTATGAAATACAGGCAACCGACACTCTGCGCCTCTTAAGCGAGCGACAACCGTGAGGTTGGCGACGTGAATAGACACGAGGCCATCGGTTCATACCCCGGAAAGCGTCACCTTGCCCGCAGCTTTGTCGTCAATGTAAGAATAACGAGTAAGTTACGATGAAAAGAATGTTAATCAACGCAACTCAGCAAGAAGAGTTGCGTGTCGCCCTTGTGGATGGGCAGCGCCTGTACGATCTGGATATCGAAAGTCCTGGACACGAACAGAAAAAAGCGAACATTTACAAAGGCAAAATCACCCGCATTGAACCAAGCCTTGAAGCTGCATTTGTCGATTACGGTGCTGAGCGTCACGGTTTCCTTCCTCTCAAAGAAATCGCCCGCGAATATTTTCCTGCAAACTACAACTCCCATGGCCGTCCGAACATCAAAGATGTTCTGCGTGAAGGTCAGGAAGTTATCGTCCAGATCGATAAAGAAGAGCGTGGCAACAAAGGCGCCGCGCTGACCACCTTTATCAGTCTGGCAGGAAGCTATCTGGTATTGATGCCAAACAACCCGCGTGCGGGTGGCATCTCTCGCCGTATCGAAGGCGATGACCGTACCGAGCTGAAAGAAGCACTGGCAAGTCTTGAACTGCCAGACGGCATGGGCCTTATCGTGCGCACCGCAGGCGTTGGCAAATCTGCCGAAGCGTTGCAGTGGGACCTGAGCTTCCGCCTGAAACACTGGGAAGCCATCAAGAAAGCGGCAGAAAGCCGTGCTGCGCCGTTCCTGATCCACCAGGAAAGCAACGTCATCGTGCGTGCCTTCCGTGATTATCTGCGTCAGGACATCGGTGAAATTCTGATTGATAACCCGAAAGTGCTTGAGCTGGCTCGCCAGCACATCGCCGCACTGGGTCGCCCGGATTTCACCAGCAAAATTAAACTGTACACCGGTGAAATCCCGCTGTTCAGCCATTATCAGATTGAATCCCAGATCGAGTCTGCCTTCCAGCGTGAAGTGCGTCTGCCGTCCGGCGGTTCTATCGTTATCGATACCACCGAAGCGTTGACCGCCATCGACATCAACTCCGCGCGTGCAACCCGCGGCGGCGACATCGAAGAGACCGCCTTCAACACCAACCTTGAAGCCGCTGATGAAATCGCCCGCCAGCTCCGCCTGCGCGACCTGGGTGGTCTGATCGTTATCGACTTCATCGACATGACCCCGGTTCGCCACCAGCGTGCGGTTGAAAACCGTCTGCGTGAAGCGGTGCGCCAGGATCGCGCGCGTATCCAGATCAGCCATATTTCTCGCTTTGGCCTGCTGGAGATGTCCCGTCAGCGCCTCAGCCCGTCTCTGGGTGAGTCCAGCCATCACGTCTGCCCGCGCTGTTCCGGTACAGGTACCGTGCGTGACAATGAATCTCTCTCCCTCTCTATTCTGCGTCTGATTGAAGAAGAAGCGCTGAAAGAGAACACCAAAGAGGTTCACGCTATTGTTCCAGTGCCGATTGCCTCCTACCTGCTGAACGAAAAACGTGCAGCGGTGAGCGCAATCGAAGCGCGTCAGGGCGGCGTTCGCTGCATCATCGTGCCAAACGACGAGATGCAAACCCCGCACTATCACGTGCTGCGCGTGCGCAAAGGCGAAGAGACAAGCACCCTCAGCTACCTGCTGCCGAAGCTGCATGAAGAAGAAATGGCGCTGCCGTCTGATGAAGAGCCTGCCGAGCGTAAACTGCCTGAGCAGCCAGCTTTAGCGACCTTCATCATGCCGGAAGCACCGCCAGAAGCGACGCTGGAAAAACCAGCGGAAAAACCTGCTGTGCAGAAAGTGGCTCCTGCCGCGCCAAAAGCGCAGCCTGAGCAGCCTGGTCTCCTGAGCCGCATCATCGGTGCGCTGAAAAAAATGTTTGCCGCCGAAGAAGTTCAGCCTGAGGAGCCGAAAGAAGCGCCAAAAGAAGCGAAACCAGAGCGTCAGCAGGACCGTCGTAAGCGTCAGAACAACCGTCGCGACCGCAACGACCGTGGCGATCGTAATGAGCGCCGTGATAATCGTTCCGATAACAACGAAGGTCGTGAACAGCGCGAGGACAACCGTCGCAACCGTCGCGAGAAGCAACAGCAGAACGTTGAAGATCGTGAGATTCGCCAGCAGGCGGGCGATGAGTCCGAGAAGAGCAAACAACGTGACGAGCAGCAGCCTCGCCGCGAGCGTAACCGTCGTCGTAACGATGACAAACGCCAGGCTCAGCAGGAAGTCAAAAACCTGAATCGCGAAGCGCCTGTAGAACAGCAGGACACTGAGCAGGAAGAGCGTACTCAGGTTATGCCGCGTCGTAAGCAGCGCCAGCTGACCCAGAAAGTACGTGTGGGTGTTGTTCAGGCCGAAGAAAACGACGTTATCGCGGTTGAAGCGGCTGAAAGCACAACGGGCACTCAGGTTGCGAAAGTTGACCTGCCAGCCGTAGTGGAAAATCAGGTTGAGCAGGACGAAAGCAGCGAAAACCGTGATAACGCAGGTATGCCGCGTCGCTCCCGCCGTTCTCCACGCCATCTGCGCGTGAGCGGTCAGCGTCGCCGTCGTTATCGTGACGAGCGTTACCCGACCCAGTCTCCAATGCCAATGACCGTGGCGTGCGCGTCACCTGAGATGGCATCCGGTAAAGTCTGGATCCGTTATCCGGTTGCACGTCCGGAGCAGGCTGTTGAAGAACAGGCTGTGACCGAAGAGGTGATTGCACCGGTCGTCGCGGTGGAAGACGTCGTGACTGAAGCGGCAACCGTGGTCGAACCGCAGGTTGTTGAAACAGCGCCGCCGCAGGCTGTGGAAGTGGAAACGACCCATCCTGAAGTGATTGCTGCGCCGGTTGATGCCGCACCGCAGATCATTGCCGAAGAAGATACCGTGGTGGCTGAAGAAGTCGCGGAAGACGCTAAGCCTGTATCCGCAGCAGAAGAGCCCGCAGACGTTGCCGTCGAAACGGTGACGGAAGAGGTTGTTCAGGACGTCGAGATTCAGGTTGAACCTGTTGTCGAAGAGGTCAAAGCGCCTGAAGTGAAATCTGAGCCGGTTGAGATCGTTGAAGCTGTAGCGCCTGCTCACATTGCTACCGCGCCAATGACTCGTGCCCCGGCACCTGAGTACGTGCCTGAAGCACCACGCCATAGTGACTGGGTTCGTCCGGAATTCAACTTCGAAGGTAAAGGTGCTGCCGGTGGTCACAGTGCGACGCACATGGCTACTGCCCCAGCTACTCGTCCTCAGCCTGTTGAATAACGCACGCTAAGACTGAAAGCCGACCTTCGGGTCGGCTTTTTTATGGCTGTTGCAGGGGCTTTCTCATACCGGTGACCTCCGGCATTATCTGCCGCATCAGCTCCAGAAAACGCCGCAAGCGCGCCGGATAATAGCGTGACCAGGGATAAACCAGATGTACCGGTAGCGCTGCTGGCTGCCACTCTGGCAGTAAATGCACCAGTCGCCCTTCCCGAATATCATCCTGTACCGTCCAGCTGGATACCACCGCCACGCCTAGCCCGGTGAGTGCCGTATTGCGCGCTACATACAGGCTGTCGGTACTCAGGCGTGGCGTAATGGTAACTCTCGCCGGGGTGGGTGTTGCCTCGTGGAAGAGTTCCACATGGCGTTGATAAAAAGAGCTGATGGCAATCCAGGGGAGATGTTGCAGATCGTCCGGCGTGTTAACCGCGGGAAAACGGGCAAGGAGTGCCGGTGACGCTACCACCGAGCGCGGCACTTCAGCCAGTAGCACAGACACGGTTGCCGGATCGACTTCCACGCCCACCCGAATAGCACAGTCAAGGTTGTCGCCGAGGAAATCAACCGAGCGATCGTTAAGCATCCATTCGATTGAGAGTAGCGGATAGCGCTGCAAAAATTCGGTTAACGGTTTTAGTAGCTGATCCTGGCCAAACGCGTGAGGGGCGCGCACCCTCAGCACCCCGACCGGTTCATCTTCCGTCTGCCCCACCTCGTCTTCCAGCGCCAGCCAGCTGTCAATTACCCGTCGGGCATGCTGATAGCAACGTTCACCGTCATCGGTAAGCCGTGTGGTATGGGTTGTGCGCAGCATCAGGCGCACGCCCAGCATGGTTTCAAGCGACTGCAACCGTCGGCTCACCGTGGCCTGGGTTGTTGCCAGCTGACGTGCCGCCGCAGAAAGGGACCCCGCCTCCACAATGCGAACAAAGGTTCGCATCAGTTCTACACGATCTATACGCTCAGTCCGTTTCATATCATTTGCACCTATACGCTACACGTATAAGCGTTTTACCACCGCGCCCGCTACCGTCGCAAGGCGTACTGATAAAAAATAGCCGCACACGACGAATGAGGAACATCTTATGAACACAACCGCCACCCGGGCCATAAGCCGCTGGGTAATCTTAATGCTGGCGCTCGGTGCGGGCTTCAGCGTGGCATCCATCTATTATGCCCAGCCTCTGCTGCCGCTGATGGGCTCAGACCTGCACCTGAGCATCGAAGGCATGGGCATGGTCCCGACGCTCACCCAGGCGGGTTATGCCTTAGGTATCCTGTTTCTGCTCCCGCTCGGCGATCGTTATGACCGCAGAACGTTGATCCTGATAAAAAGTGCAGCTCTGGCGCTGTTCCTGCTGGGTTGTAGCCTGACCGGACAACTGCACTCCCTACTGCTCACCAGCCTGCTGATTGGCATGGCCGCCACCATGGCGCAGGATATTGTCCCGGCCGCAGCGATCCTCGCGCCGGAAGGCAAACAGGGAAAAACAGTCGGCACGGTGATGACCGGCCTGCTGCTGGGGATTTTGCTCTCCAGAACCGTGAGCGGCGTGGTGGGTGAAGCCTTTGGCTGGCGAGTGATGTATTAGCTGGCCGCCGCAAGCATTGCCTTTATCGGCGTGGTGATATGGGCCGTACTTCCCCGCTTCGCCGTTCATTCCACGCTGAGCTACCCGGCACTGATGCGCTCCATGGAACACCTCTGGCGTCGCTACCCGGCGCTGCGTCGGGCTGCGCTGGCTCAGGGTTTTCTGTCGATTGCCTTTAGTGCGTTCTGGTCGACGCTGGCGGTCATGCTGCTGGAACGGTATCACCTTGGCAGCGCCGTGGCGGGTGGTTTTGGTATTGCCGGAGCCGCAGGCGCGCTGGCCGCACCGCTGGCAGGCGGTCTGGCCGATAAGCTGGGCGCCGGTAAAGTGACCCAACTGGGTGCCGCGCTGGTGACCCTCTCGTTTGCTCTGATGTTCCTGATGCCAGCCCTGGGTGTACACGGCCAGTTGCTCCTGATTGCCCTCTCCGCGGTCGGTTTCGATCTCGGTTTGCAGTCCAGCCTCGTGGCGCACCAGAACCTGGTCTACAGCCTTGAGCCGCAGGCCCGTGGGCGCCTTAACGCCCTGCTGTTTACCGTCATTTTCATCGGAATGGCGCTGGGTTCGGCATTAGGCAGCAATATCTATACGCTGGCAGGCTGGACGGGCGTGGTAGCACTGGCAACCCTGTGTGGTGCCATTGCGCTGGCTATCAGAGTGATTGAAAGCGCCCGGGTGGTGTCCGCTCAGGCAGAAAGTGTGTAAAAAAAATGCCCAACCCGGACGGGTTGGGCAGTCAAAACATGCCCAGTTTCAAGACATGTCAAACAGGTCAGAGTCTTATCTGTTCATCTGGAACAAAGACATACCCTGCATATCGCTAAAGGCTTTATACGAGGCCTGCAACGCCGCCTGCTGCATGGTGTAGGACGAAATCACCGAGTTCCAGTCCACGTCAACCAGGTCGCTCATCTGCTGAGTCTGGCCCAGCGCGCGGTCTTCACCCAGAGAATCCAGCTTGCCCAGCTCGTCCAGCTTGATGCCGAGGTCGGCGCGCACGGTCAACACGTTGTTGAGGGAGTTGCTCAGGCCACGGTTGGCTTTATCAATAGCCGCCGTAAATGCTTCAGCCTTCGTTTCGTCATCGCCAATCGGCTTATTCAGCGCTTCAATTGCGGAATCGAGGATCTTGAACAAATTCGTTTCCGGCGCACTACCATCTGGCTCTGGCTTCGCATTGCTGGTGAAGCTATCGAAAACTTCAGTGCCCGTATGGCTGATTTGCATCGTGCGCGCAGAGTCAACCTGCTGGCTGATTGGCGTTCCGCCACCCTTATAATCACCCGTAGCCTGGTCGAAAGCCGCCGCTTCGGTTTTGTAACCGGAAAAAATATAGCGACCGTTACCGTCCGTGCTGTTAGCCAGGTTCATGAGCTGATCGCGAATACCTTGCAGGTTCGTTGCCAGCGAAGCGCGGTCATCGTCACTTAACGTACCGTTGCCCGCATTGACAATCTTTTCCTGAGCAGCCTGGATAGCGGTTGTCACTTGCGATAACACGTTTTCTTCCAGCGAGACTTTCGTCGTAGCGAAGGAGCGCGCCAGCGCATACTGGCTATTTTGCGTTTGGGCCTGAGAGAGCACAACGGCCTGCGAAGCGGCAATCGGATCGTCAGACGGACGGTTGATACGCTTCCCCGTAGACATCTGCTCGCCGTAGCTGAGCCAGAGACTTTGGGAGTTCGTCACGCCGCGCATGCTTTGCTCATACATCATTTGAGTACTAATACGCATTTTTTATGCCTCAGCCTTAGCGGATATTGATCAATGCATCAAACAGCGTGCTCGCCGTTTGCAGCACCTGCGCATTCGCCAGATAGTACTGCTGATAGCGTTGCAGGTTGCCATACTCTTCATCCAGGTTAACCCCGGAGATTGACTGCTGTTGTTTGGTCAGCTGCGTAACAACGTTAACTTTGGTTTCGCTGCTGGTTTTCAGCGACGCCGTGGTGCTGCCCACCGTACTGACCAGCGCGGCATAAGCATCGTTAAAGGTTTTGTTCCCCCCCACCAGCTTGGCGCTCTGCAAATCCAGCAGCTTTTGGCCATTGGTATTGTCGCTTTCGCCGCTTCCTTTCGCGGAAGCCATCGCCAGTTTGGATTCGTCGCTGATCGCAACGTCCATATTCACGATAACGTCATTCACCGGCTTCACGATAAAGCTGTCTTTATTATTGGCCGAGCCGCTAATGTTGACGTTGAGGCCATCAAACGAAAGATTACCGCTGGTATCCGGCATAGCCGTGAAGCTGGTGTTGTCTGACAGACGCGTGATTGTCCAGTCAGTACCGTTATACTCAACTTTGTAGTTTGTCGCCTGGACCTTGGTACTGTCCGTCATCGTTGCCGTCACGGACGCGCTTCCGGTGTTCTTACCGTTACTCAGCACTGCCGGGGAGCCAAAATCAAACAGCTTGCCGCCTGGGTCCCCGTTGGCATCAAAGCCCGCCTGGTGCTGGGTATTCATGGCATCCGCAAACGCCAGCGCCATCTGGTTAAGCGTATTTCGCGCCTGATCCAGATCCTGAGAACGGAACGTTAACAGCCCCCCAAGCGACCCCGTGGTAATCTGTTTTTCTGAGATCTCCACGTTGCCTGCTGCGGCATCCACATACGCAATCGTTGTACGTGCAGGGTCCGCGCTGGATTTCACCGCAGCCAGCTGGCTGGCGTTGCTGCCCTGTACCAGGGTGTAGCCGTTGGCGATAGAGATGTTGTAGGTGCCGCTGTCCTGTACGGTCACGTCCACACCGACAATTTTGTTCAGCTCACTCACCAGCTGATCGCGCTGATCGAGCAGTTCGTTCGGGGATGCGCCCGCCCCTACGCCAGTCAGCCGGGAAATCTGATCGTTAAGGTTGGCAATCTGCTTCGCATAGTTATTGATCTGATCGACGCTGGTAGAAATCGCCGTATTGACCTGCGCATCCTGATCGCGGAGATATTGATCGTTAGTTTTGAACTGGTTTACCAGACCATCTGCCTTCCCGAGTACCGTCTGGCGTGCAGCCGGATCTTCTGCGTTACTCACCAGCGTTTGCAGGCTTTTAAAGAAATCCTGGAGGTTGGCAGAAAGCGAGTTCGTGGTATCCGACAGCACGTCGTCAATTTTCGACATCTGCTGGTAGCGCGTGGTCAGGCCGCTGCTCTGGTTCTGCGCCGCGCGCAGCTGGTTGGTAATAAACGCATCATATTCACGCTGAACGCCGGAGACATAGACCCCGTTACCCACCCAGCCGCCGCCGGTCAGGGTGCTGTTTGATGCGCCCAGAATGGTAGTCTGGCGGGTATAACCTGCCACGTTGTAGCTTGAAATATTATTACTGACGGTATTGAGTGCCGACTGCGCAGCACTGAGGCCACTCATGGCGCTGTTAATCAAACTGGACATGGGGGTTCCTTTTATACTTTCAGACACGAGTCCTGATGAAGGTTATCGGCAACCTCCACCGGGACTTGAGAACTTTCAGAACAGATTTTCGAGATCTGTGCTATACGCTTTGCTGACCTTCTCTGACATGGATTTCAGCTGCTGGATCATGCTGGTCAGCTTGCGTGCATAGTTTGGATCGGTCGCGTAGCCGGCATTCTGCAATGCCTGAGCGCCCTGCTCTGGCGTGGTGGCCTGGGTCACGGCGGTGTAGCGCGGATTCCGGCTCAACAGCCCGACATAATCCGACAACGCTTCCAGATACGAGCTGTAGACGCGGAATTTGGCTTTCACCTTCACTGCCGCACCGTTCTCATATTCGGTGGTGGTAATTTCCGTGGTCGGCCCCTTCCAGCTGGAGGTGGCCTTCACGCCAAAGATGTTGTAGCTCGGCTCGCCGTTCTCCCTGCGGATCTGACGTTGCCCCCAGCCCGACTCCAGCGCCGCCTGCGCCAGAATCAGATGGTGTGGCACGCCGCTTTCTTCACTGGCAAGACGCGCCGGCAGGGAGAGCTGCGCCAGGAAGTCTTTGCTGTCGCCGGAGAGCGGCTCGTCACGCGTTTCTGCCGGCTTCGGCATCGCCTTACGCACCATCTGGGTCAGCGCCTGATTTTGATAACTGGTCACCTTTTCCAGATCAAACTTCAGCGGCACCTGCGGCGGAGCCTCTTCAGGTGGCAGCCCCTGAGCGGCTGCGGTCTGTTTCACAATCATGTCTGCCAGGCCGAGCCCCTTTCCGGCGGTCATTTGCTGGGCAATCTGCTGATCGTACATGCTGGTGTAAAGCCGTGTGGAATCGCTGCTGAACATGCCATCTTTCGGCAGGGTTTCACGCATGCTTTTCAACATCATCTGCACGAACATGCCTTCCACCTGACGGGCAACCGGGCGGATATTCGCCGCCGGATCATTGCCCGCTTTGGTTTTCAGCTCGTTGAGCGACTGGGCATCCCAGGCGGCACTGGTCAACAGTTTGCTATCGGTCAGCATTTAGATGATTTCCAGTTTAGCGCGCAGGCAGCCTGCACTTTGCATGGATTGCAGAATGGACATCAGATCCATTGGCGTTGCACCCAGCGCGTTCAGGGCACGCACCACGCTGTTCAGGTTGGCGCTGGGGCGCACGCTCTGCAACGATCCGCCGCTCTGTCGTAAATCAATCTGCGTTTGCGGGGTCACTACCGTCTGACCGCCACCAAACGGGGTATCCGGCTGGCTGACGTTGGCCGAGCGGTTAACCGTGACGGAGAGATTGCCCTGAGCCACGGCGCAGCTGTCCAGCGTCACTTCGCGGTTCATCACCACCGATCCGGTACGGGAGTTGATAATGACTTTTGCATCCTGCACCGACACGTTCACTTCCATATTCTGGATATCGGCCAGCATCCGCACCTGGTTGCTGCTACCGGTTGACGTGCGGATCTGCACGGTGCGGGCATCCAGCGCGGTGGCGCTGCCGTAACCCCGGCTGCGGTTGATGGTGTCAGCAATCTGCTGCGCCATCGTGAAGTCTTCGTTATTCAGTTGCAGGTTAATGGTGTTGCCGGTGCCGAACTGGGTCGGCAGCTCACGTTCGATGATCGCGCCGTTGGTAATACGTCCCCCGTTCAGCTGGTTCACCTGCACGCTGCTGCCGCCCGCCGACGCACCTGCCCCGCCAACCAGAATGTTGCCCTGCGCCAGAGCATACACCTGGCTGTCGACGCCTTTCAGCGGCGTCATCAACAACGTACCGCCGCGCAGGCTTTTGGCGTTACCCATCGACGAGACAACCACGTCGATGGTTTGCCCCTGACGCGCAAAGGCCGGATAAGACGCGGTCACCATCACCGCCGCCACGTTTTTCAGCTGCATGTTGGTCCCCGCCGGTACGGTAATACCGAGCTGAGAGAGCATGTTGTTCAGGCTCTGGGTGGTGAACGGCGTCTGGGTCGTCTGGTCACCCGTCCCATCCAGCCCCACCACCAGGCCGTAGCCAATCAGGGAGTTTTCGCGCACGCCCTGCACGCTGGTGAGATCGCGAATGCGATCGGCCTGCGCAACGGTAGCGACCAGCGACAGCGCCACGGCGAAGAGAAATTTATACATAGGTCACCTCGCTTACATCGGCGATAAGTTAAGGAAGAAGCGTTGCAGCCAGCCCATATTTTGCGCTTCGTTGATGTAGCCGTTGCCGACGTACTCAATGCGCGCATCCGCCACCTGTGTGGACGGTACGGTGTTGGTGCCGCTGATAGTGCGAGGGTTAACCACACCGGAGAAGCGAATGAATTCCGTACCCTGGTTAATGGCGATCTGTTTTTCGCCCACCACGTGCAGGTTGCCGTTCACCAGAACCTGGTCAACCGTTACCGTCAGCGTTCCGCTGAAGGTATTGCTGGCGTTCGCGCCACCTTTACCGTTAAAGGTGTTGCCGCCGGAGGCTTCCACATCCGCACGGGCGTTGCCGAACAGCCCTTGCAGATAGCGCGGTACGGTGTCGAAGCCAAAATTGGTTTTGCCGTCGCGGCTGGCGTTCGCCGACGAGCTCTTGCTCGCGCTGACGTTTTCCTGCAACACAATGGTCAGCGTATCGCCGACGTTACGCGGACGACGGTCTTCAAACAGCGGCTGATAACCGTAGTTAATCGGCTGCGCGGTCTGGAAAATAGAGCCGTTCACCACCGGCGCGGGGCCGGGAACGGGTTGGGCGGTAGTCGCACCCTGTACCAATGGTTTAGACGGGATCCAGGCACACCCGCTGAGGGTGACAGCCAGAACAGTCAGGATCGGATAACGAAACGCCGCGTTTTTTTGCATTGCCTTCATCTTCGAAAACAGGGAGCCGGTGCGACGTTTACCGCACCGGGCTACACCTTAGAGTTGCGTCAGTTTTTGCAGCATCTGGTCGGTCGTCGACACTGCTTTACTGTTAATTTCATAGGCGCGCTGGACCTGGATCATATTCACCAGCTCTTCCGCCACGTTAACGTTCGAGGTTTCCACATACCCCTGGTACAGCAGCCCCGCACCGTTCAGGCCGGGGGTACTTTCATTTGGCGTGCCGGAAGACTGCGTTTCGGTGTAGAGGTTCTCACCGATGCTTTCCAGTCCGGTATCGTTCATGAAGGTCGTCAGGTTGAGCTGACCAACCTGGACCGGCGCGGCCTGACCTTGCTGAGTGACACTGACGATACCGTCACGGCCAATGGTGATGCTCAGCGCGTTCGCCGGGATGGTGATCGCAGGCTGAACCTGGAAGCCGCCCGCCGTCACCAGCTGACCATTCTGATCCACCTGGAACGAACCATCGCGGGTATAGGCGGAGGTCCCGTCAGGCAGTTGCACCTGGAAGAAACCCTGACCTTTGATGGCAACGTCTTTGCTGTTGTTGGTCTGGGACAGATTGCCCTGGCTGTGCAGACGCTCGGTAGCGACCGGGCGGACGCCGGTACCAATTTGCAGACCGGACGGCAGCGTGGTTTGCTCAGAAGACTGCGCCCCTGGCTGACGAATCGTTTGATAAAGCAAATCTTCGAAAACCGCACGCTGGCGCTTGAAACCATTGGTGCTGACGTTTGCCAGGTTGTTGGCAATTACATCCATATTGGTTTGCTGTGCGTCCAGACCGGTTTTCGCGATCCATAAAGAACTGATCATAGGGAGTCCTGTTAACTCATAGCCAGAAGTTGGTTAGCCTTGCCTGCGTTTTCATCGACGCTGCTGATGATTTTCATCTGCATTTCGAAGCGGCGGGCGCTGGCGATCATGTCGGTCATGGCTTCGACCGGTTTGACGTTACTGCCTTCCAGCACGCCGGACATCACGCGGATGGTCGGGTCGGCCTGTAACGTGGCGCCACGCGTGGCCTGCGCCGCCTGGGTCAGACGGAACATCCCGTCATCACCACGCTGCACTTCGTTGCCTTCCGCTTTCACCAGCTTCAGACGACCGACAGGCGCAACGGTGTTGGCCGGGTCGCCCGGATTCAATGCCGAGATCGTCCCGTCTGCCGCAATGGTCAACTCTGACCCTTCCGGCACCGTCAGCGGACCGGCTTCGCCCATCACCGGATGCCCCTGAATCGTCAACTGTCCGGTGGCGCTCACCTGAATGTTACCGTTGCGGGTATACCCTTCTGCGCCGTCAGCCGTTTGCACCGCTAGCCAGCCGTCCTGCTGAAGGGCAACGTCCAGCGGACGCGCGGTGTAATCCATCTGGCCTGGCGTCATGTCGGCGCCGGGCGTGGAGGCGGTGACCAGCGTACGCGTGGGCAATGACAGCCCTTCTACCGGCACCGCACGCAGTGCGTTGAGCTGTGCACGAAAACCAGGCGTGGAGGCGTTCGCCAGGTTGCTGGCGGTAACAGCCTGCTGATTGAGCGTCTGGCTTGCAGCCCCCATCGCTGTATATATTGCGTGATCCATTGCGCTTTCCCGTCAGCCGCTTAACGCAGGTTAACCAGCGTGTTGAGGATCTGATCCTGGGTTTTGATGGTCTGCGCGTTGGACTGGTAGTTACGTTGCGCGACAATCATGTTCACCAGCTCTTTACTCAGATCGACGTTGGAGGCTTCAAGCGCGCCGTTGGTCAGCGTGCCGAAGTTACCGGAACCCGCGGTACCCAGCAGGGCAACACCGGAAGACTGCGTGGCAGACCAGACGTTATCCCCTTCGGACTTCAGGCCTTCGTTGTTGGCAAAGTTTGCCAGCACGATCTGGCCCAGCACCTGGGTCTGTTCGTTGGAGTAGTTACCGACAACGGTGCCGTCATCGTTGATCTGGTAGCTCACCAGATCGCCCGGCTTATAACCGTTCTGGCTCGTCGCCACGATGTTGTTCGCACCGGTGTTCTGCTGCATGGAGTTCGCGAAACTCATTTTGAAGGTTGCCGCCGTTGCACCAGTGATCTCCCCGGTCTCGATATCGACTTCCCCACCGCCGGTCAACACACCGCTCTCATTAAAGACCAATGTGGTTGCCAGTTTCGCTGCATCTCCCGCTACGCTGCCGTCCTGTGAATACACCTTCCAGGAGTTAGCTGGAGTAGCGTCTTTGACATAGAACAGGTTCATGTTGTGCGCATTACCCTGGCTGTCAAACACCGTCACGGTGCCTTTCTTGTTGTAAGAGTCAGGGTTGGCCGGGTCGAATGCGACGGTTGGCGCGGTATCGGTGGAGTTCAGGTTGATCTGCTGAGAGGCCGTGGTGGTGGACTTCGCCGCCATCAGCGTCGTTGGGATGGTGATCGCCTGCGGATTCGCACCGGTTTGCACCGTCGGCGGCGTGCCGGCAACCGGATAACCGGTTAACTGTAGCCCCTGCATGTTCACCAGGTTACGGTTTTCATCCAGCTTAAACTGGCCGTTGCGGCTGTAGAACACGGAACCGTTGGCATCCACCATACGGAAGAAACCGTTCTGGCTGATGGCGACATCCAGACCACGACCGGTGTTGGTGGTCGTCCCGTCGGTGAAGTCCTGGGTGATACCCGCAACCTTCACGCCCAGGCCCACTTTAGAGCCTGCAAACATATCTGCAAAAGACGCAGAACCGGATTTAAAACCATAGGTCGCGGAGTTGGCGATGTTGTTGCCAATGACGTCCAGGTTGGTGGCCGCAGCATTCAGGCCGCTGACCGCTTGAGAAAAGGCCATGACTTACTCCTGATAAGTATGAAGGCTTAGATAATCTGCCGAACTTCGTCGAGTGTGGTGGTACCGGAGGTACCCAAATCCAGTTTGTTGCCATCGCTACCTTTGATGACGCCCTGAACCAGGGCAAACTGTAGCGGCTGAGCCACCAGCTGCGTGGTGCCGTTGCTGGCGCTAATCGCAACCTGATACGAGCCGTTAGGCGCTTTAGTGCCGTCGGTCAGGCTGCCATCCCAGGTAAAGGTATGAACGCCCGCTTTAAGCTCGCCAATCTCAATCGTGCGCACCACGTTGCCGCTGGCGTCTTTGATGGTGGCGGTGACTTTGTCGGCCGGTTGCTGCAACTCAACGCCAAACGGCGTCGTGGTGGTGGTGGACGTGCCATCGGTGGTGCTGGTGCCCGCCAGAATCGTGGTCCCCGGGATCATCACCCCGTGACCGATCAGGTTGGCGGCCTGCAAGGACTGGCTGTTATCGATTTGACCGGAGACCGAGCCGAGCGTGGTATTCAGTTTCTCAATGCCGCTGACGGTACTGATCTGCGCAAGCTGCGTGGTCAGTTCGTTATTCTGCATCGGATTGGTCGGGTCCTGATTTTTCAGCTGTGCCACCAGCAGGGTCAGAAAGCTGCTCTGTAAATCGGAGGCATTGCTCCCGGTGAGGGAGCTGGAACCGGTTGCACTACTGGTGCTGTTGACGCCGGTATTTGTCGGGTCATTCACGTTTACGGCGATGGACATGCGTGTCTCCTTTACTGGCCGAGAGTGAGTGTTTTGAGCATCATGCTCTTCACGGTATTAAGCACTTCGACGTTTGCCTGGTAGCTGCGTGACGCGGACATGGAGTTCACCATCTCCTCGACCACATCCACGTTCGGCATTTTCACGTAGCCGCTGGCATCCGCGAGCGGGTTGCCTGGCTCGTAAACCAGCTTGTCGGGCGCCTGGCTCTCAACCACGTCCGCCACTTTCACGCCGCCCGTTGCCGCACCCGGTGCAGCATCAACCTGGAGACGACCTGTTTAGCGCGATACGGTTGTCCGTCAGGGCCGGTCACGCTATCGGCGTTGGCCAGGTTACTGGCTGCCACGTTCAGTCGTTTGGACTGCGCCGTTAATGCCGAACCGGCGATATCAAAAATATTCAGCAAGGCCATTTACTAATTGCCCCCCTGTAGGACGGTCATCATGCCTTTGATTTGCCCGCCGAGTAGCGTCAGGCCTGTCTGGTATTGCAGGCTGTTATCGGCAAACTGTGTGCGCTCCCGGTCCATGTCGACGGTATTGCCGTCAAGCGAGGGCTGATCGGGTACACGATAAAGTAAGTCAGTTGTTGGCGCGGTCATCGCCTGAGCGGGAATATGCCGTGAGGATGTCAGGGCAAGTGAGACACCCGTCCCTTCGGCACGTCCACGCTCCATCACTTTTTTGAGTTCACTGGAAAAATCAATATCGCGCGCCTGATACCCGGGGGTGTCCGCGTTGGCGATATTGGCGGCTAAAATTTCCTGCCGCTGGGCGCGTAAGTTGAGCGCTTCCTGCTGAAAACGTAACGCGGCGTCGAGTTTATCGAGCATGTCTCCTCCGCTGATGAGAAAATTTCAGTTCACAGCTTAAATCTCACCCCGTCTCCCCTATCGACGGAATAAGCGCAAAATGCGTCGCTATTTGTTGCGTTGATGGAAAACCACTGCGGGTAGAATTTGCTTAATTCTGGACATGGTGGAACGTGCGATGCGGACTTTTAAACGTGGCCTTGCGGCGACCCTGCTGCTTTTGAGCCCTCTTGTGCAGGCTGAGGGGTTAGAGAACCAGCTCAATGCATTCTTTGCGCAGAAGCTGGCCGGTTTCAGCGATGACATACGCGTGACCGTACGCACCCCGCCTAACCTTTACCCTTCCTGCGAAGCCCCGTCATTTAGCGTGACCGGCAGCACCCGATTATGGGGCAACGTGAATGTGCTGGCGCGTTGCGCCAACGAAAAACGTTATTTACAGGTTGCGGTTCAGGCGACAGGCAATTATGTTGTCGCCGCCGTTCCCATTCCCCGGGGCAGCCTGCTGCAACCAGACAGCGTAACGCTGAAGCGAGGCCGTCTGGATCAGCTTCCACCGCGGACGATGCTGGATATTAACCAGGCTCAGGAGGCAGTCAGCCTGCGCGATGTCGCTCCTGGACAGGCGATACAGCTCTCTATGCTGCGACAGGCGTGGCGGGTGAAGGCGGGACAACAGGTGATGGTAGTCGCCAATGGCGAAGGCTTTAGTATCAACAGTGAAGGAAAAGCGCTGAATAATGCCGCAGTGGCGCAAAATGCCCGGGTCAGAATGTCCTCAGGCCAGGTGGTCAGCGGCACGGTCGGTCCTGATGGGAATATTCTGATTAACCTGTAATCTTTTTAAAGATTTCGCGGCGACTGCCGATAAATATTCAACAAATGATGATGTCAGGCGCAAACGCCGCGAACCCTCGATGAGGACAACACTATGAGCATTGATCGTACATCAGCCCTGAAGCCGGTTAGCACTGTACAACCTCGCGAAACGAATGAGGCTGCCCCGCAAAAAACGCGTCTGGAAAAAACCTCGACGGCTAACAGCACCAGCGTCACGCTGAGCGATGCGCAGTCGAAGCTGATGCAGCCAGGCAGCAGCGATATCAACATGGAACGAGTTGAAGCGCTGAAAACGGCTATCCGTAACGGCGAACTGAAAATGGATACCAGCAAAATCGCTGATGCGCTGATTCAGGACGCACAGAGTTTCCTCCAGAGTAACTAACCGTATGAGTCGACTGTCAGAAATACTGGATCAGATGACGGTGGTCCTGAACGACCTGAAAACGGTGATGGACGCAGAACAGCACCACCTCTCTTCTGGTCAAATCAACGGCAGCGCGTTGCAACGCATTACTGAAGATAAAAGCTCGCTGCTGGCGACCCTGGATTATCTGGAAAAACAGCGACGCGCTGAGCAAGACACGAAACGCAGCGCCAATGATGAGATCAACGAACGCTGGCAGACCATTACAGAAAAAACCCAGCATCTTCGCGATCTCAACCAGCATAACGGCTGGCTGCTGGAAGGTCAGATTATCCGTAATCAGCAGGCGCTTGAGGTGTTAAAGCCCTATAAAGAGCCGGGGCTGTACGGTGCGGATGGTCAAACGGCCACGGCACGTATCACGGGCGGGAAAAAGATTTCGATTTGACGCACTAGCGGCATGTCATGAAGCGGGGAGCACCTTCTGGTGACTCCCCTTTTGGCGTTTATACCGTGCGGCGGGTAAACTCTTTCACCTTGAAGCCAAGCACCGCCAGCGTGGCAAAGTACACCACCACCCCGACCACCACCACGGCCATCAGACGCATCAGGCGGTAAGGCATGGTGCCCTGCGCCCATTCAGGCATGACATACAACATGCCAACCAGCGCGGCCGCCATCACTACTACCGCGATCGCCAGACGCAGCAGGAAGCTTGCCCAGCCCGGCTGCGGGGTGAAGATATCCTGCTTACGCAGCTGCCAGTACAGCAGCCCGGCGTTGAGACAGGCCGCCAGACCAATCGACAGTGACAGACCCGCGTGTTTCAGCGGACCAATAAACGCCAGGTTCATCAGCTGCGTCATGATCAGCGTCACAATGGCAATCTTAACCGGCGTTTTGATGTCCTGACGTGAATAGAAGCCGGGCGCAAGCACCTTCACGACAATCAGCCCCATCAGCCCCACCGAGTAGGCTACGAGCGCACGCTGGGTCATGGCGGCATCAAAGGCGGTGAATTTTCCATACTGGAACAACGACACCGTCAGCGGTTTCGCCAGGATCCCCAGCGCCACCGCGCTTGGCAGCGCCAGCAGAAAACAGAGACGCAGACCCCAGTCCATCAGGCGGCAGTATTCATCGTGGTTGCCGCTGGCGAAACTTTTCGACAGCGACGGCAGCAGAATAGTCCCCAGCGCCACGCCCAGCACCCCGGATGGAAACTCCATCAGCCGGTCGGCGTAGTACATCCAGGACACCGAGCCCGACACCAGGAAAGAGGCGAAGATGGTATTGATGATGAGCGAGATCTGGCTGACGGACACGCCGAGTATTGCCGGTCCCATCTGTTTGATAACGCGCATTGCGCCCGCATCTTTGAAATTAATGCGCGGCAGAACCAGCATGCCGATCTTTTTCAGGTGCGGGAGCTGGTAAGCAAGCTGTAACACCCCGCCGACGGTCACGGCCCAGGCCAGCGCCAGCACCGGTGGGTTAAAATGCGGCGCGGCGAACAGCGCAAAGCCAATCATGCTGACGTTGAGGAACGTGGGGGCAAAGGCCGGCACGGAGAAGCGGTTCCAGGTATTCAGGATGGCACCCACCAGCGACGCCAGCGAAATCAGCAGAATATAGGGGAAGGTTATCCGCAGCAGTTGCGTCGTCAGGGCAAATTTATCCGCCGTGTCGGCAAAGCCCGGCGCCGTTACCATGATTACCCAGGGCGCTGCCAGCATCCCCAGTACGGTCACGATCGCCAGCGCCAGCGTCAGTAAACCGGAAACGTACGCCACAAAGACGCGGGTGGCATCTTCGCCCTGCTTGCTTTTATATTCCGCGAGGATCGGGACAAATGCCTGTGAGAAAGCCCCTTCGGCAAAAATACGGCGCAGCAGGTTCGGCAGCTTGAACGCAACGAAAAAGGCGTCAGTCGCCATCCCTGCGCCAAAAACCCTTGCCACAATGGCATCGCGCGCAAAGCCAAGCACGCGGGAAAACATGGTCATCGAGCTGACGGCCGCCAGCGATTTTAATAAGTTCATTAACGTGAAGTTCCACAACCCTACGGATTTCCAGGACGGATAAGCGAAAGCGCCACCCGGCAAAGCCAACAAGCGGCGCTTAGTCTAACCGGATTTCAACGAATTACTATCGGCAGATGTTACAGCGAGTTATTCCGACATCGCTTCGCGCCAGAGTCGTTCCACGATGCGCTGCGCCAGAATGGCCTGCTCCCCGGACGTTTCAGGAACCGTCTGATTCTGCACGCAGGTAATGAAGTGACGCGCGCAGCCCACAAAGCCACGCTGCTCCAGGGTGCTCTGCCAGCCGGGAACGGGTAACGCGAGCACGCCATTGCCCTTCTCTTCCCGCCACTCACGCATATCGGTGACGTCATACAGCGCGCCATCCGTAACGGCCTGCACGGACTCGCGCTGGCTGCCCGCCCGACGATGCATGCTGGTCGTCACCTGTAAATGCTCAACGGCAAAATGATGTTCGGCGTAAACCATTTCACCCTGCTCGTTGGTCAGCAGCGTGCCGCTTTGCAGCTGGGCTTTTCCGTTACTCAGCCACAGGGCCGTATCCACGACGTGGAGATAATCATCCAGCAGCGTGAACCGCAGATCGTTCGGCCCCACGCTGTCGGTACGGTGCTTATCCATACGCAGAGAGGCAAACGAGCCGGACTGCGCTTTAAGCTGCTGATAGAGCGGCGCAAAACGGCGGTTGAAGCCGACCATCAGCGTCAGCTTTTTACGCGCGGCCAGCTCAATCAGTCGTTCAGCATCCTGCACATTTTCCGCCAGCGGCTTATCAACGCAGACGTGAACGCCTGCGTTCAGCAACTCGCTCACCACCTGGAAGTGCGTCGCGGTTGAGGTATGCACAAATACCGCATCACATTCACGGGCTAAATCCTGGAGTGAGCCAGCATAAGGGATGCGCCAGGTTTTGCAGATGCGCTCTGCTTTCTCGCGAGTGGGCGACCACGCCCCTTGCAGCGTCCAGTCTGACGCGGCGCCTAAAACGGGCAGCCAGGCTTTTTGCGCAATCCCGCCCAGCCCCACCACTCCAATGCGTAATGTAGTCACGGTTAATCTCCTAGGTGTGCGAGTAAAGCATCCAGACGCTGCTTCAGCCCGGCAACCTCGTCTTCCAGAGCTGCCACGCGCGCAGTCAGGCTGTCGTTTGATGCTGGCGTGTCGGATTCGACGGCAAGCGTAGAGGACTCCACGTCGCCGCTAAACAGGTGCATGTAGCGGCTTTCACGCTTGCCCGGCTCGCGGGCCAGACGCACCACGTAAGGACCGTCCTCGCGTGAGGCTAATCCCTCCAGCGTCTGTTCAACGTCCTGCATATCCTGAAACTCATGCATGCGGGAGGCGCGTGTGCGCAGTTCACCCGGCGTCTGCGCCCCGCGCAGCAGCAGCGTGGTGATAACCGCCACTTCTGCGGCGCTGAGTTTTAAATCGCCAAATTCGGAATTACAAAAGCGCTGTTCATATTTAGTGACGCGATTACCGAAGCCGCTGACGGTGCGCAGGTAGTGGCGCTTCACCAGCTCATCAAGGATATCCTGCACCTCGTACTCGCCAAGGTTCATCACCGGCTCACGGTTCGTCTTTTGGTTGCAGGCCATCGTGACGGCATTCACGGAAAGAGGATACTGCTCCGGCGTCGTAACCTGCTTTTCCAGCAGGCAGCCAATCACGCGCGCTTCGGCGCCATTTAACTGATATTTCATCTTTTCTCCTTAACGACCCGCGGTCCACTCCTGCGCGGTGAGCGCGGTGAGGACATGGTCCCGCCACTCGCCGTCAATCAGCAGATAATCTTTGGCATAGCCCTCTTTCTCAAACCCCAGGCGGGCCAGCAGATCGCCGCTGCGCTTATTGTGCGGCATGTAGTTCGCCATAATGCGATGGATATGTTGCGTGCGCTGCATGTAGCGAATCGCCGCCGTCAGCGCCTCAAACATGAGCCCCTGCCCCTGCCATTTCTGGCCGATGGAATACCCGAGATAGCAGGCGTGAAACGACCCGCGTACTACGTTTGAAAAATTGGCAATGCCAACGATCTCTTTCTCTTCCGGATCGAGAAGCGCGAAATAAAACGCACTTCCCTGTTTGTGAAATTCCGCAATCATACTGAGGCGCGCCTGCCAGCCAGAGGGGTAGCAATGGCTCTCGTCCCGAACGGGTTCCCAGGGTTTTAAAAACTGGCGATTCTCGGCGTAATAATCCGCCAGACGCCAGGCATCACGCTCATGCACCAGACGAACGACCAGCCTGTCCGTCGTCAGACGCACTTTTGGCACATTACTGCGATAGCCAAACATCGATACCACTCCTTCCCGTCGCTTCTGCTCTGCCTGTTAGCTTTACTATACCTGCGCCTGTGCCTTCTGTGAAAACAGTGACATACCATTTTTATCGCTTTTCACATTTTTCGATGAGAACTCTCTATCAAAGCACCTTTTTGATAAAAAAATATTGTCGCCAGCAGGTATGTGAAAAAGCGCGGCGACACCGCAGAATATTAGCGTGCTCACCTTTTATTTTCCCTGGAGGGAAAATGTCCCGCGTATCACAGGCCAGGAGCCTGGGTAAATATTTCCTGCTCGTCGATAACATGCTGGTCGTGCTCGGCTTTTTTGTCGTTTTTCCACTTATATCGATTCGTTTTGTCGATCAAATGGGCTGGGCGGCGCTAATGGTCGGGATCGCGCTGGGCTTACGCCAGTTTGTACAACAGGGTCTTGGCGTGTTTGGCGGGGCAATAGCCGACCGCTTTGGTGCGAAACCGATGATCGTCACCGGCATGCTGTTACGTGCGGCGGGATTCGCCACGATGGCAATCGCTCATGACCCCTGGCTGCTGTGGTTCTCCTGTTTCCTTTCCGGGATTGGCGGCACCCTTTTCGACCCACCGCGTACCGCGCTGGTGGTTAAGCTTATCCGTCCGCAACACCGGGGGCGTTTCTTCTCAATTTTGATGATGCAGGACAGCGCTGGCGCGGTAGTGGGCGCCCTGCTGGGAAGCTGGCTGCTGCAATACGATTTCCGCCTGGTCTGCGCCACCGGCGCGGTGCTGTTTATTCTCTGCGCGCTGTTTAACGGTCTGTTTCTGCCTGCATGGAAGCTGTCGACGGTAAAAGCGCCGGTGCGGGAAGGGCTTGACCGCGTGCTGAGCGATAAACGCTTCGTCACCTATGTTTTAACGTTGACCGGCTACTACATGCTCGCCGTACAGGTCATGCTGATGCTGCCGATTATGGTTAACGATATTGCCGGCACGCCGGCGGCGGTAAAATGGATGTATGCCATTGAGGCCTGCCTTTCTCTGACTCTGCTCTATCCGATTGCCCGGTGGAGCGAGCGCCGTTTCCGGCTTGAGCACCGTCTGATGGCCGGGCTGTTGCTGATGACGCTGAGCATGATGCCCATCGGCCTGGTGAGCTCACTCCAGCAGCTGTTTATGCTGATTTGCACCTTCTATATTGGCTCAATCATTGCCGAGCCGGCCCGTGAAACCCTGAGCGCGTCACTTGCCGACGCCCGGGCCCGTGGCAGCTACATGGGCTTCAGCCGTCTCGGACTGGCGCTTGGCGGCGCGCTGGGTTACACCGGTGGCGGCTGGCTGTTTGATGCCGGAAAAGCGCTCCATCAGCCGGAGCTGCCGTGGGTCATGCTCGGTATGGTCGGCTTTATGACGCTGATTGCCCTCTGGTGGCAGTTCAGTGATAAACGCAGCACCCGCGGGATGCTGGAACCTGGCGCCTGACCTTCTGGGGGAGGATATTTACCTCCCTGCACTATCAGTTTTTTCTGCTGGTTTCTCCAGGATCACCCTGACATACTGGCGTATCAGGACAGATGCGCCGATTTTATGTTGAGGAACACCATGAAAAAGATCGTTATTGCCGCTGCGTTAATTGTCAGTGGGCTGCTGGTGGGATGTAACCAGCTTACGCAGTACACCGTCAGTGAGCAGGAAATTAATCAGGCGCTGGAAAAACATAATAACTTTTCAAAAGATATCGGCGTGCCCGGCCTTGCGGATGCACATATCGTCCTGACGAATCTCGCCAGCCAGATTGGGCGCGAGGAGCCTAACAAAGTCACCCTGTCCGGCGATGCCAGCCTGGACATGACCTCGCTCTTCGGCAATCAGAAAGCGGATATCAAACTGAAGCTCAAGGCGCTGCCGGTCTTTAATAAAGAGAAAGGGGCAATTTTCCTGCAAGAGATGGAAATCGTCGATGCGGTCGTCACGCCGGATAAAATGAAACCGGTGCTGCAAACGCTGATGCCTTATCTCAACCAGTCGTTACAGAACTATTTTAACCAGCAGCCCGCCTACGTTCTGAGCGAAGACAAGAGTAAGGGCGAATCTCTGGCGAAAAAATATGCCAAAGGGATAGAGGTGAAACCGGGTGAAATCATCATTCCTTTCACCGACTAAATACTCCGGGCGCTCAGGCGCCCGTTTTTTTTAACGGAATAGTGTGCAAACGAAAACGTTTCCGCTTATGATTTGTGTCCGGCAAAAACAGCCCTCTTATGACTGATCTCTTTCAAGCCGGAGCTTCCATGACTGTACAATCCCAGGTTCTCAAAATCCGCCGCCCAGACGACTGGCATATCCATCTTCGTGATGGCGACATGCTGAAAACCGTCGTGCCGTATACCAGCGAAATTTATGGCCGTGCGATTGTTATGCCTAACCTGGTTCCGCCAGTCACTACCGTCGAGGCCGCGATTGCCTATCGCCAGCGTATCCTTGACGCCGTTCCGGCCGGACACGATTTTACCCCATTGATGACCTGCTACCTGACGGACTCGCTGGATCCGAATGAAGTTGAGCGCGGGTTTAACGAAGGTGTGTTCACCGCCGCGAAGCTCTACCCGGCGAATGCCACCACCAACTCCAGCCATGGGGTGACCAGTATTGATGCCATCATGCCTGTTCTGGAGCGTATGCAAAAACTGGGCATGCCGCTGCTGGTGCACGGGGAAGTGACCCACGCTGACATTGATATTTTCGATCGCGAAGCACGTTTTATCGAAACGGTCATGGAGCCGCTGCGCCAGCGTCTTCCTGGGCTGAAGGTAGTGTTTGAACACATTACGACCAAAGATGCCGCAGAGTATGTCCGGGATGGAAACGAATTGATTGCCGCCACCATCACCCCGCAGCACCTGATGTTTAACCGTAACCACATGCTGGTGGGTGGCGTTCGTCCACATCTGTATTGTCTGCCGATCCTCAAGCGCAATATCCACCAGCAGGCGCTACGTGAACTGGTCGCCAGCGGCTTCCCGCGCGCGTTCCTCGGCACGGATTCCGCCCCGCATGCCCGTCACCGAAAAGAGGCGAGCTGCGGCTGTGCAGGCTGCTTTAACGCCCCGACCGCCCTGGCAAGTTACGCAACCGTCTTTGACGAGATGAATGCGTTAGGCCATTTCGAAGCCTTCTGCTCCCTTAACGGCCCGCGTTTCTACGGTCTGCCGGTTAATGACACGTTCATTGAGCTGGAGCGCAAAGAAAGCCAGGTTGAAGCGTCGATTGCGCTCACCGACGATACGCTGATCCCCTTCCTGGCCGGTGAAACCGTAAGCTGGACGGTAAAAAGCTAAAAAATTGTCATCCCCCTGTTGTCAAACCGCCAATATAACTGTATAAATAAACAGTATATTACACAGGGGGCATTTATGCGTATTGAAGTCACCATTGCCAAAACCACCGTCCTGCCTGCTGGCGCACTCGACGCTCTGGCGGGTGAGCTATCCCGACGTATTAACAGCACTTTTCCTGAAAACGATGGCGCCATAACGGTACGTTATGCGACAGCAAACCATCTTTCCGTCATTGGCGGCGCGAAAGAAGACAAAGACCGCATCAGCGAAATTTTGCAGGAAACATGGGAAAGCGCCGACGACTGGTTTATCACTGATTAAAATTTGCTCCCTCATTGTGTTTTTTTGCCGGGTCGCCCCGGCTTTTTTTCGTTTCGTCTCCTGAAGGTTCAAAATATTTCAGTATCTTCTTAGAAAATCGTGAACAAGATGACGTTTTATTGTTCGAACAATCCTAAAAAGCAGAAAAATGTGTTGCTACCCGTTTATTTTTTCCTGCGGAACCCTTATTAATTGATATACTGAAAAAGCTTTCAGAAAAACATGCATTGAACCTCAAAGTCGTTGTCTTCTAACACGCATTAAGGGGGTTATAATGGAAAAGAATAATGAAGTCATCCAGACCCATCCACTCGTTGGCTGGGATATCAGCACCGTAGACAGCTACGATGCGCTGATGCTGCGTTTGCACTACCAGACCCCGAATCAGCTAAACCGTGACGAAGCGGAAGTTGGACAGACGCTGTGGCTTACAACAGACGTCGCCCGTCAGTTTATTTCTATTTTGGAAGCAGGCATCGCAAAAATAGAATCTGGCGACTACCAGGAAAATGAGTATAAACGGCATTGACCTTATGCCCCTTTTCCCTCAACAGGCACCCTCGCGGTGCCTTATTTATTTCGCTCTTGTATAAGCCCACATAGTTAATTACTCTGCTAACAAAGCGTTAGTAAAGAGAAGCCTATGAAATACGATTTGATCATTATCGGAAGCGGCTCCGTTGGATCTGCAGCCGGTTATTACGCTACGCAGGCGGGTCTGAATGTGCTGATGATTGACGCCCACCATCCCCCTCATTCTGAAGGAAGCCATCACGGCGATACCCGTCTTATCCGTCACGCTTACGGCGAAGGTGAGCGCTATGTACCGCTGGTGCTTCGGGCTCAGACGCTGTGGGACGAACTGGCGACACGCACCGAGGAGCGCATTTTTGAGCGCACCGGGGTGATTAACCTCGGGCCTTCCAACTCCACGTTTCTGGCGAACGTTGAGGAGAGCGCGAAAGCCTACCGTCTGGACGTTGAGCGTCTGGATGCGAACGACATAATGGCGCGCTGGCCGGAAATTTCTGTCCCTGAAGACTACATTGGATTGTTTGAAGCCAATTCCGGGGTACTGCACAGCGAAACGGCCATTAAGACCTGGATTGATCTCGCCGCCAAAGCGGGCTGCGCACAGTTGTTTAACTGTCCGGTCACGGGTATCACCCACCATGCCGGGGGTTCAACCATCACCACGTCTGAAGGTGAATATACCGCCACGCGCCTGCTGGTGAGTGCGGGAACGTGGGTGACGAAACTGCTGCCGGATCTGCCCATCCAGCCGGTACGCAAAGTCTTCTCCTGGTTCCAGTCTGACGGGCGTTACAGCAGCCAGAACAAATTCCCGGCGTTCACGGGCGAGTTACCTAATGGCGACCAGTACTACGGTTTCCCCTCGGAAAAAGACGCGCTCAAGATTGGCAAACATAACGGCGGACAGGTAATTTCCTCTGCGGAAGAACGCAAGCCGTACGGAGCCTATCCGCAGGATGGTTCCGAAGCCTTCACGTTCCTGCGTAATATTCTGCCGGGCGTAGGCGGGTTGCTTTATGGCGCAGCGTGCACCTATGACAATACGCCAGATGAAGACTTCATCATCGACACCCTGCCTGGGCACGACAACACCCTGATCGTAACCGGGCTCAGCGGTCACGGGTTTAAATTTGCCTCTGTGTTAGGTGAAATCGCCGCCCAGTTTGCTCAGGGGATTGCGCCTTCGTTTGATCTCAAACCCTTCGCGCTCTCGCGCTTTAGCCGATAATACCGCTACAGGCTCCGAATAACCGGAGCCTGATTTGCGAGAGGATCATGATGCGCAGACTGGTGAATTACCTTATCAATAACATCCGCGAGCATTTCATGCTCTACATTGTCCTTTGGTCGCTGCTGGCGATTGTTGACGTCATCTTTATTGTATTCTTCTGAAAACCATCACTGACGTTTATTGACACTCCTTTAAATTTATTTAACTTATAGCTTTTATAAAAAGTCATCTCAAATTTATTGAACGAAGCGATTGAAATACATTGCGGAAACATATTCAAATTCGCTGAAATAAAATAACTAAATAACATTATTCCTTTTTTTCAGTTGCATTATTTAATTAATCCGGCCATTTTTATTGCTCAGTCATTTGAGAACGGAAATTCATATGCAATGGCGTAACTCCTCCAGCCGCTACGGAATAATATCCATGTGTTTACACTGGCTATTTGCACTTGCTGTCTATGCCATGTTTGGTCTCGGCCTCTGGATGGTGACATTAAGCTATTATGACGGTTGGTATCATCAGGCCCCCGAATTGCACAAAAGCATTGGAGTTCTGCTGATGATGGGTCTGGTTTTTCGCGTGATCTGGCGACATCTCTCTCCGCCCCCTCCTGCCCCCAAAAGCCATGGCCGTCTTACCCGCATAAGCGCTGTTGGCGCACATATCGCACTCTATGCCCTGCTGTTCGCCATTCTGATCAGCGGTTATCTCATTTCGACCGCAGACGGCAAACCGATCAGCGTGTTTGGGCTCTTTGACGTCCCTGCCACGCTGGCTGACGCCGGTTCACAGGCTGACACCGCAGGTGTGGTTCATCTGTGGCTGGCATGGAGCGTGGTGATCCTGTCTGTTCTGCATGGCCTTGCGGCCCTGAAACACCACTTTATTGATAAAGACGATACGCTGAAGCGCATGCTTGGCCGTTCGTCAGTTGACTCTGGAGCATAAAATGAAAAAACGCCTGTTGGGTATCGCATTAGGTTCGCTGTTATTTACCACCGGTTCGGCCATTGCCGCCGACTATAAAATTGATAAAGAAGGCCAGCATGCCTTCGTCAATTTCCGTATTCAGCATCTGGGTTACAGCTGGTTATATGGTACGTTCAATGATTTCGATGGCACATTTAGTTTCGACGAGAAAAACCCTGCTGCCGATAAAGTAAACGTCACCATTAATACTAACAGCGTCGACACTAATCACGCCGAGCGTGATAAACATCTGCGCAGCGCTGAATTCCTGAACGTAGGCAAATTCCCGCAAGCTACTTTCGCGTCGACAGAAGTGAAGAAAGACGGTGATAAGCTCGCTATTACCGGTAATCTTACGCTGAACGGCGTAACAAAACCGGTAACACTGGATGCGAAATTAATCGGCCAGGGCGACGATCCGTGGGGCGGAAAACGTGCTGGCTTTGAAGCCGCCGGCAAAATTCATCTGAAAGATTTTAATATCACCACAGATTTAGGACCGGCATCGCAGGATGTAGAGCTGATTATTTCGGTGGAAGGCGTTCAGCAGAAGTCATAAAACAGGCCCGGCAGGCTTTTACGCCGCCGGGCAAAGTTTTACTCCGGGTCCGGAATACCCAGTTTGGTATTCAGTCGGCCCCGGGATTTATTAAAGATCTTATTCCCGTTCTCGCGCCCGGCACGGCGACGACGTTGCTCTTCTTCAGGCAGGATACTCTCTTCACTGCACAGCTCGCTACAGCAGCCATTAAACTTCTCGGCACATGCAGTACACTGAATAAACAGAAGATGACAACCGTCGTTTTTGCAGTTGGTATGCGTGTCGCACGGCGTACCGCACTGGTGGCAGTGAGCGATTACGTCCTCTGAAATTCGCTCGCCCATACGCTCATCAAACACAAAGTTTTTACCGATAAAACGCACCGGTAACCCCTGCTCGCGGGCGCGGCGGGCATATTCAATGATCCCACCCTCAATATGCCAGACTTTATTAAAACCGTTGTGTTTCATCCAGGCACTGGCTTTTTCGCAGCGGATCCCCCCGGTGCAATACATAACGATCTTTTTGTCTTTATGCTCCTGCATCATCTCAACCGCTTTCGGCAGCTGTTCACGGAAAGTGTCGGCAGGAATTTCCATCGCATTCTCGAAGTGGCCCACTTCATATTCGTAGTGGTTACGCATATCGATGAACACTGCATCCGGATCGTCGAGCATCGCGTTCACTTCAGCGGCCTTGAGGTACTCCCCCACATTCGCGGCATTGAAGCTCGGATCGTCGATGCCATCCGCCACAATACGCTCACGCACCTTCATGCGCAGCACCCAGAACGATTTGCCGTCATCATCCAGCGCAATGTTCAGGCGTAAGCCGTTAAGCGCCGGATCAAAACCATAAAGGAGATCGCGGAAGGCGCTGACTTTGCTTTCCGGCACGCTGATCTGCGCGTTAATACCCTCACGCGCCAGATAGACGCGACCAAACACGTTCAGGGCGGTGAAAGCCTGGTAAAGCGCATCGCGGGTCGCCTGTGGATCGTTGATGGTAAAATATTTATAGAAAGAGATCGTTGTGCGCGGTTCGGTTTCGGCCAACATACGCGCTTTCAACATCTCATTCGAAACGCGGTTGTGTAACACTGGCATGGTGTACAAGTCCTGCAATCGTTGAGAAATAAAAATCGGTCGGCATGATATAGCAAACAAAGACAATTTACATCCACACAATTTACGCTACATTTCAGTCAACCTGATTAATCAGACTTAACACTTGCATATTCTTTCATGTTTCGATGACAGACATTTTGGCTATGCCTCAAAAAATGAGACAATAGCCCTTCAGGACGTTAGAACACAGGACAGACATGACCCAGTTACCGAAATTTACTGCCGCGCTTTTACACCCACGCTATTGGTTAACATGGTCAGGCATTGGCTTGTTGTGGCTAATTGTACAGCTGCCTTATCCCGTAATTTTCCGCATGGGTAAAGGACTGGGCCGCATTGCTCAACAATTTATGAAGCGTCGCGCCAGGATCGCGTATCGAAATCTTGAGCTTTGCTTTCCTCAGATGAGCGAATCTGAGCGTCACGACATGGTGGTTAAAAACTTCGAATCTGTCGGCATGGGACTGATGGAGACCGGTATGGCCTGGTTCTGGTCGGATAAGCGCATGGCGCGCTGGACGGAAGTGGCCGGAACCGGCATGGATCCGGTGCATAATCTCCAGGCCAACCAGACTGGCGTCCTGCTGATTGGCGTTCATTTCCTGACGCTCGAAATTGGCGCGCGCATGTTCGGCATGCAGGCGCCGGGTATTGGCGTTTATCGTCCCAACGATAATCCGGTGATCGATTTGATACAGACCAACGGACGCATGCGCTCGAATAAAAGCATGATCGACCGCAAAGACCTTAAAGGGATGATCCGCGCCCTCAAATCAGGTGAAGTGGTCTGGTATGCCCCGGATCATGACTATGGCCCGCAATCCAGCGTGTTTGTCCCGTTCTTTGCGGTGGAAGAGGCCGCGACGACCACCGGGACCTGGATGCTGGCGCGGATGTCCAAAGCGGCTATCGTGCCGTTTGTACCGCGCCGTAAACCAGACGGTTCAGGCTATCAGCTCATCATGCTGGAGCCGGAACTCACGCCGCCGCTGGATGATGCAGAAACCACCGCGCGCTGGATGAATGCTATTGTCGAGAAATGCATTATGCTCGCTCCCGAGCAGTACATGTGGCTGCATCGCCGCTTCAAAACCCGGCCTCAGGGCGTCCCTTCTCGTTATTAATCTGCATGCGGTCTTCCGGGCCGCAAGCTGTTTTAGCTTTAAAAGCTCCCCGTCATTGCGGCAATCATACCCCAGGCGCATAATTAGCAGGCTTATTACCTCACTGGTCACGGTGCCCTGCACCTCATTATGCGGATAGTTATGTCCTCCACAGATGCTCCCATAAACTGGAAACGCAACCTGACGGTTGCATGGCTGGGTTGTTTTCTTACTGGCGCCGCCTTTAGCCTGGTAATGCCCTTCCTGCCCCTCTACGTTGAACAGCTCGGCGTCACCGGCCATAGCGCACTGAATATGTGGTCCGGCCTGGTGTTCAGCATTACGTTCCTGTTCTCCGCCATTGCGTCGCCTTTCTGGGGTGGGCTTGCGGATCGCAAAGGCCGCAAAATTATGCTGCTGCGCTCCGCGCTCGGCATGGCGATCATAATGCTGTTGATGGGGGTGGCGCAAAATGTCTGGCAGTTCCTGATATTACGCGCGCTCCTGGGTCTGCTCGGGGGATTTATCCCCAATGCCAACGCCCTGATCGCAACCCAAATCCCACGCCATAAAAGCGGCTGGGCATTGGGTACGCTCTCCACTGGCGGCGTAAGCGGCGCACTGCTGGGTCCGCTGGCGGGCGGGCTGCTGGCCGACCACTACGGACTGCGGCCGGTATTCTTCATTACCGCCAGCGTGCTGTTCCTCTGCTTCCTCGTGACGCTTATCTGCATCCGTGAGAATTTCACGCCGGTAGCCAAAAAAGAGATGCTGCACGCCCGGGATGTGCTGGCCTCGCTGAAAAACCCAAAGCTGGTGCTGAGCCTGTTTGTGACCACCATGATTATTCAGGTGGCCACCGGTTCAATCGCGCCTATTCTGACGCTCTATGTCCGCGATCTGGCGGGCAACGTCAGCAACATTGCTTTTATTAGCGGCCTGATCGCCTCTGTTCCCGGCGTGGCCGCGTTGCTGAGCGCGCCACGGCTCGGCAAGCTGGGCGATCGCATCGGCCCGGAGAAAATTCTGATCTGCGCCCTGATCCTCTCCGTCCTGCTGCTGATCCCCATGTCGATGGTGCAGTCTCCCTGGCAGCTCGGCGTGTTGCGCTTTCTGCTGGGCGCAGCGGACGGCGCGTTGCTTCCGGCGGTGCAGACGCTGCTGGTCTATAACTCCACCAACCAGATTGCCGGGCGTATTTTCAGCTACAACCAGTCGTTTCGCGATCTGGGTAACGTCACCGGGCCGCTGGTCGGCGCGGGGGTTTCGGCCAGTTTCGGTTTCCGGGCGGTCTTTATCGTGACGGCAGGCGTCGTGCTGTTCAACGCTGTTTATTCCTGGCTCAGCTTATCCCGGGCGCTACGCCCGGCGCGCATAACACAACATCGTGACGGCTAATTTACGCATTCATACTTGCACAATCATATAATCAGCTATTCTTTCCCTGAATACCTTCACGAAAAACAGGGAGACACCAATGACCATGTACGCCACGCTGGAAGAAGCAATTGATGCCGCTCGCGAAGAATTCCTCGCCGATAATCCCGGCATTGAGGAAGAAGATGCTGACGTGCAACAACTCAATATCCAAAAATACGTCCTTCAGGACGGCGATATTATGTGGCAGGCCGAATTCTTTGCTGATGAAGGTGAAGACGGAGAATGTCTGCCGATATTGAGTGGTGAAGGTGCGCAGGCGGTATTCGACGGCGACTATGACGAAATTGAGTTACGTCAGGAGTGGCTGGAAGAAAATACGCTGCATGAATGGGATGAAGGTGAGTTTCAGCTCGAACCGCCGCTGGATACCGAAGAAGGTCAGGCCGCAGCGGACGAATGGGACGAGCGATAAGCTCTCGTTACTCGTAAGGGCCGTGGCTGGCATCGATGGGCAGCAGTAGCGTGTCGAAAATCAGCGAAAACGGCAGATCGAGCACGGTGAGATAGCGCCATGCGGAATCGCGGACATCCCACTGTACGCCGGGGTAGTACTGATTCCCGTGGCCCTGTCCGGGAATGGTGCGGCTGATGATGCTGCCGCAGCCGCTGAGCAGGCATGCCATCATGACGACGATGATTACTTTCATTTCTGACCTCTAAAAAAATACCGGCCTCACAGCCGGTATTTTATTTGGCAGGTGGCGCTTCGCTTACCCGCCCTACTTAACAACTTACTTCGTCTTCAGTGCCAGCGGATTCAGCTTCACGTCCTTGTAGTAGTTCACCCACGAAGAGTATCTCTCCGGAGAAGTCCACACGCGGTAGTGAAGCCGTGCCATCGTCACCGGATCGCTCAACAGCACCAGACGACGGTCGCGGTTAAGCTTTTCTGGCGTCTCGTTCAGCGCCTGCTCAACGTGGCGATCGCGGGCGATCTCCAGCACCTGGCTGGCGCGGTGACGCGCAGTCGCCATCGCGGTTGCCAGCGCGTTGAATGACGGGTTAAACACGGCGTGCATAAAGCCATCATCCAGCGTGCGTTTGCGGTTCTGCTCCAGATAGGTATCGGTATCCACCAGCACCTGCGGCGGAGAATACTCTTCCGGGATCAGGAACAGCTTCCAGCGTTTGGTACGCAGGCCCACCGTAGAACGGCTGGAGATCACCGACACAAATGGCGACAGGATCAGCGAGAAGACGATTGGCGCCAGCCAGAACAGGAAACGCAGATCCAGCCAGGCCATACCAACGGCCCACACCAGGCCCAGCAGCAGCTGAGAGCCGTGGCGCATAAAGGCTTCACTCCATGGCGTAGAGTCATCGTCTCGCTGCGGTGAATTCCACACCACTTCCCATCCCAGGAACGCGCTCACCACGAATACCGTGTGGAACAGCATACGCACCGGTGCCAGCAGGACCGAGAACAGCACTTCCAGCAGCAGTGAAAGGGTTACGCGGCAGAAACCACCGTACTCCTTCGAACCTTTACACCAGATCAGAATGATACTGAGCAGCTTGGGCAGGAACAGCAGCACCATGGTCGACGCGAACAGCGCAATCGCCAGCTCCGGACGCCACTGCGGCCACACCGGGAACAGCTGGCGCGGTTGCAGGAAGTACTGCGGCTCCGTCAGGGCATGCACAACCTGCAACGCGGTCGAGAGTGCCAGGAACATAAACCACAGCGGCGCAGACAGATAGGACATGACGCCCGTCAGGAACACCGCACGGTGAACAGGGTGCATCCCCTTCACCAGGAACAGGCGGAAGTTCATCAGGTTACCGTGACACCAGCGGCGGTCACGCTTGAGCTCATCCAGCAGGTTCGGCGGCAGCTCTTCATACGAGCCCGGCAGATCGTAGGCAATCCAGACGCCCCACCCTGCGCGACGCATCAGCGCGGCTTCCACAAAGTCATGCGACAGAATGGACCCGGCAAACGATCCTTCACCCGGCAGCGGCGCCAGGGCGCAGTGCTCGATGAATGGCTTCACGCGGATAATAGCGTTGTGGCCCCAGTAGTGAGATTCACCCAGCTGCCAGAAGTGCAGACCGGCAGTAAACAGCGGCCCGTAGACGCGGGTCGCAAACTGCTGGCAGCGCGCATATAGCGTGTCCATACCGGACGCTTTTGGCGAGGACTGAATAATACCCGCGTTCGGATTGGCTTCCATCAGACGGACCAGCCCGCTCAGGCAGTCGCCGCTCATCACGGAGTCCGCATCCAGTACCACCATGTAGCTGTACTGGTTACCCCAGCGACGACAGAAGTCATCGATGTTCCCGCTCTTACGCTTAACACGACGACGACGACGACGGTAGAAGATCTGCCCTTCGCCCTGCACTTCAGCAATCAGCTCCATCCAGGCTTTTTGCTCTGCCACGCAGATATCCGGGTTGTAGCTGTCGCTCAGGATGTAGACGTCGAAATGCGCCGCGTTACCGGTCGCCTTTACGGACTCCCAGGTGGCACGCAGCCCGGCGAATACGCGGTCAACATCTTCGTTACAGATAGGCATGATTAGCGCGGTACGGTGCTCAGGATTGAGGGGTTCATCCCCGACCGTCGACGCGGAAATGCTGTATTTGTCACGCCCCATCAGCAGTTGCAGGAAGCCCATCAGCGCCGTCCAGAACCCGGCGGAGACCCAACAGAACAGCACGGCAAACAGCAGAAGGATGCCGCTCTGTAAAATATACGGCAGCAGCTGCATGAAGGAGACCCAGATATCCTGGCCAATCATGTCAGCAGGGTTAATCAATGCCCAGCCCTGGTACGGCAGAATAGTTTTCATGTACCAGGTGGCGACAACCGTCTGTGCCAGCGTCAGCAGCAGCAGAATGTAACGACGAATCGTTCCCACGGTACGCCATTTCTGCTCGGACGCCTGTTGTTCTTTGGTCAGACGTGACAGATAGCGCGGCGTCACGTCACGCCCACGCAGGCGATCCCAGAAGCGACCCACCGGGTTGGTGCGCCACGGATCGGGGAACATAGAGGAACGCGTGGCCTTCGGCATCGCCTGTAGCTGGTCACGCCCTTCGTCATCCTTGATTAACTGCCCTTCTGCCAGCGAGTCTGGCCATGCCTGCTCCAGACGTGCCTTCACTGACCCCAGCGGCGTATCATCATCACGGGAAAAGTGACGATGTTCACCATCCAGCGCGGTGTGAACCGCGCGGATGTCGCTCGCAGGGAGTGCCGCTTTTTCAATGTCCGTTAGCGGCATGGCATCAATATATTCAGATGTATTATTCATTGGCAGGTAGCTGATAGCTCCAGGTTTCACTCAGCGGCTTATCGTTACTGACCAGCGCGGCGCGCATTTCAGTGGTCTGTTTCGGATCTTTCACCTTCACGCGCAGGGTCAAACGCCACCCTTTGGTGACCGGATTGTAACGCACGGCGTTCTCAACGATTTCACCGTTATCGCCAATGCTGGCCTGTGCCGTCACGGCAGTATCCGGCGCCAGTTTTTTCATATCCTGCCCGGTGAAGTCCACGATAAATGCCAGCGTGCCATCCGGCTGACGAATCAGGTTGGACTGCTTCACGTCCCCCGTAGAACGACGCGTCTGCATCACATACGCGTTATCCGGTGCGTGCAGTTTGTCTTCGTCACGGCTGAAGGTGATCGCATACTTGAAGTTCATCTCTTTACCGGCTTCAGGCAGCTGATCCGGTGTCCAGTACGCCACGATGTTATCGTTGGTTTCATCATTGGTTGGAATTTCAACCAACTCAACCTTGCCTTTACCCCAGTCGCCTTTCGGTGTAACCCAGGCGCTTGGGCGCAGATCGTAGCGGTCGTCCAGATCTTCAAAGCGGGAGAACTGACGGCCACGTTGCAGCAGACCAAAGCCCTGCGGGTTTTCCATCGCAAAGCTGCTGACGGCGAGGTGTTTCGGGTTGTTCAGCGGACGCCAGATCCACTCGCCGTTACCAGCATGAATGGAAAGGCCATTAGAATCATGCAGTTGAGGGCGGAAGTTAGTCGCCGGAGACGGCTGATTCGGCCCGAACAGGAACATGCTGGTCAGCGGCGCGACGCCCAGTTTGCCCACTTTATCGCGCAGGTAAACTTTAGACTGCACGTCAACCACCGTGTCACGCCCTGGCATGATCACGAAGCGATAAGCGCCTGTCGCACGAGGGGAGTCCAGCAGCGCATAAATTGTCAGACGTTTGTCGGTTGGTTTTGGACGTTCGATCCAGAACTCGCGAAAACGTGGAAATTCTTCACCTGATGGCAGCGCGGTATCAATTGCCAGACCGCGCGCAGAAAGCCCGTACACCTGCCCCGCGCCAATCACGCGGAAGTAGCTGGCACCAAGCATGCTGACGATTTCGTCGTTTTTATCTTTGCTGTTAATCGGGTAAAGCACCTTGAAGCCTGCGAAGCCGAGGTCTTTCACCGTGTCTTTATCGTGTTGCACATCGCCAAAATTGAAATAATCCGGGCTGTACTTGATTTTACGTACCGCGGTCGCCGTCACTTCATTGATGGCAACCGGCGTGTCGAAGTACATACCCTGGTGGTAAAATTCAAGCTTGAACGGGGTTTTAATATTGTTCCAGTACGCTTTATCGTGATTGAACTGGATCTGCTGATAGTCCGCGTATTTCATGTCGCGGAAAACGGAGGGCAGGTTACTTTTTGGCGCTTCGTAGCTCTTGCCCGCCATCGATTTAGCCTGTTTTGCGACATCATCGATGTTAAAGGCCAGTGCAGATGAGGTATACAGTGACAACAGCACTGCTACACCCAACCAACGCATTTTCATCATTTGTGGTTTATGTTTCATAATAAGTAAGCACTTCCCCCTTTGTGTGCTTATATCGATCCGATCCATTTTAATGGAAACTCAGGCAATCCGACAACATTATCACTGCTTTGTTCAGCTCGCTGGCTCATGGATTAAGCAAATGAAAGAACCCGCTTTTCACTTTGCGTGCTTATCCTGGAGACAGGGTGTCGGTCTTGGTGTAGGGTTGGCTCCGAATGTAACCATTATGAGCCTTAGGGATAAGGCGAAAAGTCTGAGAATGCGCAAAGTTATATGAGCACAACCCCAGTACAACGTGAATATTTCCTCGACTCGATCCGCGCATGGCTCATGCTATTGGGGATCCCTTTTCATATTTCACTGATCTATTCCAGCCACACCTGGCATGTGAACAGCCAGATGCCCTCCTGGTGGCTGACGCTGTTCAATGATTTTATCCATGCCTTCCGCATGCAGGTGTTTTTCGTCATTTCAGGCTATTTCTCTTACATGCTCTTCTTGCGCTATCCCCTCAAGCGGTGGTGGAAAGTGCGCGTGGAGCGCGTGGGCATACCAATGTTGACGGCCATTCCGCTGCTGACGCTGCCGCAGTTCATCATGTTGCAGCATGTTAAAGGCAAGGCGGAAAACTGGCCTAATCTCTCGTTCTATGAGAAATACAACACCCTGGTCTGGGAGCTGATTTCCCACCTCTGGTTCCTGCTGGTACTGGTGGTGCTAACCACGGTGAGTTTGCTGATCTTCAGTCAACTGCGCCAGCGCGCGAGCGCCGCAACCTCGACCTTCTTCGCCAACATCACCCTGGGCAAGCTGTCGCTGCTGTTTCTTGCGCTGGGGGTCGCGTATGCCGCCGTCAGGCGTACGCTGCTCATTGTCTACCCTCCCATTCTGAGCGATGGGCTGTTTAATTTCGTGGTGATGCAGACCCTGTTCTACATTCCCTTCTTCCTGATTGGGGCGCTGGCATTTATTCATCCCCGGCTTAAAGCGCTGTTTACCACCCCCTCCCCCTGGTGTGCGGTGGGTGCTGCGCTGGCCTTTGCCGCCTATCTTCTCAATCAGCGCTTTGGCAGCGGGGACGCGTGGATGTATGAGACAGAGAGCGTGATAACGATGCTGATGGGCCTGTGGATGGTTAACGTGGTGTTCGCCCTTGGCCATCGTCTGCTGAATTTTAAATCAAGTCGCGTCACCTATTTCGTTAATGCTTCACTGTTTATCTACCTGGTCCACCATCCGCTGACGCTGTTTTTCGGGGCGTACATTACGCCGCATATCAAATCGAATGCGCTGGGCTTCTTCACCGGTCTGGTCTTTGTGGTTGGCATTGCCATCGTGTTGTATGAAATCCACCTGCGGATCCCGCTTTTGCGTTTCCTGTTCTCAGGCAAACCTCAGGTTAAAGCGGGATAACAAAACGGCGCCTCCAGAGCGCCGTTTTTGCTTTTCAGACATCAAAATGCCTGGCTGCGCGCGGTCAAAAGCCGCTGATACAGGTCGGCGGTGTGCTCATCGAAACAGACAAAAATGACTTTTTCCGGCATGGGTTTGAGGGAAAGGTAGTGATAAACGGTATTCACGGCGATCGTAGCTGCCGCTTCCTTTGGATAACCGTACACCCCGGTGCTAATGGCGGGGAACGCCATGGTCTTATAGCCGTTATCTGCCGCAAGCCGCAGGCAGTTACGATACGCCTGCTCCAGAATCTCAGCCTCATGGCGGTCGCCACCGTGCCAGACGGGTCCAACGGTATGGATCACCGCTTTGGCCGGGAGATCGCCCGCAAGCGTAATAACAGCATGCCCCGGCGGGCACTCTCCCTGCTGCTGGCGCACGGTTTTGCATGCTTCAAGGAGCTGAGGGCCCGCGGCCCGGTGAATGGCACCATCCACCCCGCCCCCACCCAAGAGGGAGGAATTGGCTGCGTTGACGATCACGTCAACGTGCACCGTCGTGATATCGCCATGAATAACGTCGATTTGCGGTCTCATAAACACCCTCTGCAACCCGCCTTTTTCATCAGTGTATCGCAGAGGGAGAAGGAGAAAAACTGTCGCGAAAAAAACGGCGGTTAACGGTAATCCACCTGAACGACCGCAAGCGTTTTCTTTTCATTCAGGTATTTCATGGTGACAGCGGCCAGCGCTGAGTGAGGATGATGGCCCCGGAGCGCCTCTTCATAACTGATGGTATGCGTTTTCATACGGTTATTTTCCGGGCAGGAAATCGCAAACTGCCGATGCCGGGGCGTGACTTCGCACGGGTCAGCGACCACCGCGCCACGAAAATGAATCACCCCACCATTCTCTATAGTTGCTGAATAAGCCGGAGAAAAAAAAGAGGACAGGATCAGTCCCAGACCAGAAATAATACACGCTGCGGATTTGAACATTATTTGTACTCCTCAATGAAATTCGTCCTTGAGGGGTAAAAACGCTCCGTTATGACGTATCAATTTAAGCAACCCGTTTGCTGGGTTCTTGATATCAGCATAGCTTACCTGTGCAGCGCCGCCACTTTATTAAATCATTGATTTTATGAATGATTAAAGCGTACTTGCCGGTGCGTTCCACTGCTGTGATAAATGAAGCGATTTTCCATCGGAAACGGTGACGATTATTTTTACCGCATCCCCTGAGCGAATATTTAAACTGATTCGCGTTAAATCAATCGGCTGATTAGCGGGTATAAAAAGAGTATTTTTCTGCCGCGATGTACTTTGTCCCCCCTGCCCCTGTCGGACAGATAACACCTCAACCTGACATTCGCAGGCGTCTGCCAGCGTGACCTGAGGAATAATGGTTGTCACATTTGCCTGCTGTGAGGTACTGAACGTTATCTGGCTGGCAAGCGCGGCAAGGAGAATGAAGGTGCTCATGAGATCCTCCCGAAAAAAAACAGGGCGGATGCCCTGTTTTTTGGTACAGAAATGAATCAGTACTGGTGTGCGGTCGCGTTGTTGCCGAAGCCAACCTGGTGCACAGTCACCGTTGAGCCGGACGCTGTCTGGTCTACCGCTGCGCCGTTGCCGCCGCCGAACTGTTTCACGTTGATAACAGAGTCTTTGCTATTCCACTGGTCGATGGTGGCGCTGTTACCAAAGCCTTTTTGCAGCAGATCGATAGAACTGTCATCAGAGCCCTGGCCAACATCTGCGCCGTTACCGCCACCATGCTGGGTAATGGTCAATTCAGAATCTCGGGCATCCGTCTGCAAAGCAAGCGCGGAGTTACCGCCGCCGTACTGGTAAATGCTCAGGGTTGAGTCAGGGCCGTTATTGCCGCCACCCCAGCCACCACCGTGGCCGCCGCCAAATTGTGGTACCGCACCTGCGAAAGCACTGCCAGAAACTACGATTGCTGCAATAACTGCCACTTTGAAAAGTTTCATGGTAAACCCCCATCGGATTGATTAAGGCGTCACACATCGCTAGCGTTGAATAACGCGAATAGCCATCTGCGACTGTCTCTGTACTACAACTGCTGTTTTCTGCGTACCATACTGCGTTATATTCGCCCTGTTACCCGAGCCTTTCTGGATAATCATGGCGGTGTTGCCAAAAGCGCCCTGCTTAATACTCGCATCGTTGCCGTTGCCGGTCTGATCGATATAAGCAAGGTTATACGTCCCTGACTGATCAACATTCGCGCGGTTATTCCCGCCCTCCTGGGAAATAACGGACAGCAATTTAGAACCGCCCTGGCGTACATCAACATTATTACCTGAACCCTGTTGACCAATAATGGCTGCCTGATTGTATGAAGCTTTACTTAATTCATTTATCGCAAAATTATATTCAGAACTGGCTAAATCTGAATCACCTGCGATTACAAACCCAGGCGCACCCAGTAATGTAAACATCATAAACAACGTTTTGTTTTTCATGCTGTCACCCTGGACCTGGCTATAAAAAAGGTATTCCTTACTCCGTTAACGCGATTCGTTTTGTTAACGCCGCGTTACGGAAAAGAGTATGTCTGCCGAAACATGTTTAATATCTCACCCGTGCGCCTTATTTTTATATTCCCCTTCACCACAAAGTCGTAAATCTCGCCTGAAACGACGGGATACTCGCCTAAAGCAGAAACCAAAAATGTTTTCCTGCGCTTGTACAACAGCGAGACAGGTTGTCCAACCTGTACCGGCTTCTTCAGACAAAAACGACAATGCCCTTTGTCACGCGCGTGACACGAAGCAAGTTTTCTTAAGAAAAAATTCCGGCTTAGGGAAGTCTTATGTTTTTAGCAGAGTTCATACTTTTTACCGGCTGGCTTACAATAATAAAAAACCAGATAATACAACTCATTATAATATACCGTATGGTTTTTAAAATCTGTGCACGTTTATACACCTGTACAACTTTCCCCTTATCTTAAAATCTATTAACCCTGCAAAATACACAAATAAATATCGAATTTTACATTTTGTTACACGATTAACACTTGCTTTAAAGTTTGCAATAGCTAGATTGAAAACAGCAGTACGTTATTTTTTTTAATTTTACCGCCTCCTTTGGAGGAAGGTTTTTTAACTACACACAGCAGTGCCACACCTGCAGTACTTCTGGTGCCCTTTTCAATAATACGAGGGCAACTGCCGGGTGTCATAAATAACGTAGGGTTTCATCATGTTTAATGAAGTCCATAGCTTACCCGGTCATACATTATTGTTGATCACAAAACCTTCCTTACAAGCGACAGCGTTATTGCAGCATTTAAAACAATGCCTGTCACTTAACGGGAAACTTCATAACATTCAACGTTCTTTTGATGATATCGCTCCTGGCAGCATCATTCTTCTCGATATGATGGAAGCGGATAAAAAACTGATCCATTACTGGCAAGATAATTTAAGCAGGAAAAACAATAATATCCGCGTATTGTTATTGAATACGCCTGATGAGTATCCTTTCCGCGAAATTGAGAGCTGGCCGCATATTAACGGCGTGTTTTACGTTACAGAAGAAGAAAACCGTGTCGTGGAGGGTTTGCAGGGCATATTGCGGGGGGAGTGTTATTTCTCGCAAAAACTGGCCAGCTACCTCATTACCCACTCCGGAAATTATCGCTATAACAGTTCGGAATCGGCCCTTCTGACGCACCGTGAGAAAGAGATCCTGAACAAACTGCGTATTGGTGCTTCAAATATTGAAATCGCCCGTTCGTTATTTATCAGCGAAAATACGGTTAAGACGCATCTTTATAATCTTTTCAAAAAGATAGCTGTTAAAAATCGCACGCAGGCGGTGTCGTGGGCAAACGATAACCTCAGGCGTTAATAGCATGAAACGCACCCTAAGTTGGATTGCCGCCGCAGGCATTATGCTTGCTGCCGGAAACCTTCAGGCTGTTGAGGTGGAAGTTCCTGGACTGTTGACCGACCACACCGTCACCTCTGTCGGACACGATTTTTATCGTGCCTTCAGCGATAAGTGGGAAAGCGATTATCCGGGTAATTTAACCATCAACGAACGGCCCAGTGCGCGGTGGGGAAGCTGGATCACAATAACCGCTAATCAGGACGTTATTTACCAGACTTTTTTATTCCCAACGAAAAGAGACTTCGATCAGAACGTCGCTTTCGCACTGGCACAAACAGAAGAAGCTATTAACCGCCTACAGTTAGGGAAGGTGCGAATAAGCAGGTCATTTCTTCCCAAGCTGACTCGCTGATTAAAATTTCGCGGATCTGGGCCGATTTTTTTCCCGCAAACACATCGAATCAGCCTATTTAGGCTATTTTTTCCACCATTTCTGGCGTTATTTCCGGTTTTTACTGAGATCTCTCCCACTGACGTATCATTTGGTCCACCCGAAACAGGTTGGCCAGGGTGAATAACATC
>NZ_PQTC01000014.1:0-146587 GCF_003850715.1 Enterobacter sp. 301B | reverse complement strand
TGATTACATCGAAATGTTTTATAACAGTAAGCGTCGGCATGGTTCCAGCGATCAGATGTCACCGACAGAATATGAAAACCAGTATTATCAACGGCTAGGAAGTGTCTAGATTATCCGTGGCGATTCACCCTTTCCGGTACGCAGCAGTTCCACTGTCGCCGTGAACGCCACCGTAGCCAGCCGGGCGATGCTTTTTTACTTGAGCCTGGTGAAATACATGACGGTGATGCACCGGTAGAGGGTGGCTTTACTTATCTGACCTTTTATCTGGATGCACACTGGCTCACCCGTACGCTTCAAGGGCTGTATGACTCTACACCCGGGAGTTACACCCTCCACTTTGCCCAAACGCTGACGCGAGAGCCTCAGCTGGTGCGCGCTATCGGTGATACATTTGCCTCGCTGCATAACGATGAGATGAAGATCGTACAACAGAGCACAATGGATAACCTGCTCACTAAGATTACAGCCCACTGCCACTGGCGGAAGAAACTCCCGTCGCAGTTACAAAGCTCCGCTGTGGCGCATCGTGCCCGCGACTATCTCTATGCGCATATCGGCGAGAACGTGGGGCTGTCAGACCTTGCGCGGGAGACGGGGACGGATCGCTTTACGCTCACCCGCTGCTTTAAGCGCGAATTTCACCTTGCGCCGCACGCCTGGCTTATCCAGCTGCGCCTGGCAAAGGCCCGACAGATGCTGGCGTATGGGGAACTGCCTGTTGATGTGGCGACGGCAGTAGGTTTTGCCGATCAAAGCCATCTTGGTCGCTGGTTCCAGCGGGCGTACCGTATTTCTCCGGCACACTACCGTCGGTTGTGCACAAACCTTCCAGACGTTTCCAGAAAATAACGGCACATTCATGGCTCTACTAAAAGGAGCCACCTGTGAATTTAATACCCTTCCTGCTGTTTGCATTTGTCGCCTCGATTACGCCGGGGCCAACCAATATTTTGGTACTGGCTAACAGTCAGCACTTTGGCGTAAAAAATACGATTCCTGCGATCCTGGGTGGGTGTATTGCCGCCAGCGCTATTGTTCTGGTTTCAGGCGCTGGGGCAGGAGAAGTGTTACGCCAGTATCCGCTGATACGTCAGGTGATGAGCTGGGCGGGTGTGCTGTGGCTTTCCTGGATGAGCTGGCAGCTGTTTAGCGCCCCGGCCGCGAATCTCTCCTCCAGGCGTCATGTCCGATTTACCGCGCGGGCAGCGGCGTTATTACAGGTTGTAAACCCAAAAACCTGGATGATGGCGCTGGCCGTCGTCAGCCTGTTTGCTCCGGCAAGCGACCATGCATTACGGGATATTTCGCTGATGGCGCTATGGTTTCTGGCGATCTCAGTGGTCTGTTTGTTGTGCTGGGCGTGGCTGGGGAAGGCGGTGAACCGGATTTTCCGCACCACCGTGGCGATGGTGCGATTTCAACGTGCAATGGCGCTGTGTTTGTTTATTTCCGCCTGGACGGGAATGCTGGCTTAGGTCAGTGCACCACCCATACGGCACTGCGCAAACCGCAAAATATCTTCCGCCAGACGGTGCGCCGTATCCACATCCGCCTGGCTACGGTTCACCAGCATGCGGCTCAGGCAACCTTCCAGCACCAGCTCCATCTGCTTCGCGACCATTGCCGGATCATCCACTTCAAGTGTGGTCAGCAGCTCGTGTGTGAACTCGTGCGCGGCTCGTTTTTGCTGATCTGCCAGTTGATGGATGGGATGTCCGGGATCGGGGAAGTAGGTGCAGGCGGCGATAAACAGACAGCCTGGGTAACGGTTGTTGGTGACACACTCCGTCAGTGCGGTATAGCGTGCCAGCAGCTTTTGCTCGGTGGTCAGCTCTTCATTCAGCATCAGTTGCCTGCGCCAGATATCCACCTGCTGGCTGAGATAGCGCAGGGCATCATACAGCAGCGCCTCTTTATCCGGCCAGAAGCGCTTAAGTTCATCCAGAGGGTAATCGATACGGTCGGCTACCATCTCAAGCGTGGTGCTGGCGATCCCTTGAATCTCAAGTAATTGCAGGGCTTGTCCCAGTACGTCTTCGCGTTGCACGGTTATCTCCTCCGCTATTCCCAACGGTTTGTCCCGTCTAAAGTGTTGTTTACGGTTGGCGATTGCGCAAATGCGCGTTGAATGCCGTCGCGTCCATAAACCCGGTTACACGCTGCGTCAACTGTTCTTCCCCCTGTTCATTGAAGAACAGGATGGTAGGCAGCCCGAGCACGTTAAGTTGCTTCAGTAGAGCCTTATCCTGCGCGCTGTTGGCGGTAACGTTCGCCTGGAGCAGAACGGTATCGCTCAGCGCATGTTGTACCTGCGGATCGCTGAAGGTGTATTTTTCAAACTCTTTGCAGGCCACGCACCAGTCGGCATAGAGATCGAGCATGACCGGTTTGCCTTTCGCCTGCACCAGGGCGCGGTTAAGGTCATCCACGTTTTTAATCTGTATAAAATTCAGATGAGCCTGCGTCTGATCTGTCGGGGTGCCAAACGCCCAGTCCTGTAACGGACGGACGCTCACCAGCGCGGCCGCCAGCAGAAGGATCTGTAGCAGGCGCATCCACGGTTTCTTCGCACCCAGACTCACGATAAATGCCCAGCTGAAGAAGGCCACGCCGAGCATAGCCCACAGACGCGTACCCCACACATCACCGATGATGCGTTCCAGCAGGAAGACCGGTAGCGCCAGAATGACAAAACCAAACGCGGTTTTCACTGTCTCCATCCACGGGCCGCTCTTCGGCAGCAGACGATTGCCAAATACCGTCACAAGGATCAGCGGCAGACCCATGCCGAGCGCGTAAAGGTACAGCGTGCCGCCGCCGAGCCAAAGGTTGCCGCTCTGGGCAATGTATAACAGGATGGCGCTCAGCGGCGCGGTGGTGCAGGGGGAGCAAATCAGCCCGGCGATGGCACCCATGGCGAACACGCCGCCCGCAGAGCCCCCCTGCTGACGGTTGCTCATTAACGTCAGACGGGTTTGCAGGGAAGAGGGCAGTTGCAGGGTGAACAGGCCAAACATCGACAGCGCCAGCAGAATAAACACTGCTGACAGTCCGATAAGCACATAAGGGTGCTGAAGGGCGGCCTGGAACTGCAACCCGGCAGCGGCGACCACGAGGCCGAGCGCCGTATAGGTTAACGCCATGCCCTGCACATAGATAAAGGCCAGCAACAGCGCACGGGCGGTGGAAAGGCGTTGCTTACCGCCCAGCACGATGCCAGAGATAAGCGGGTACATAGGCAGTACGCAGGGCGTAAAGGCGATGCCGATACCAATCAATAACGCCCAAAGCGCTGAGAACGGAAGGTCTGAAGCGGCTTCGCCTTCACCCCTCACACTGGCCATTTCCCCTGAGGGGAGAGGGGAGGCCGCCGCTTTCACTTCGCTAAGCGGAACGACCTTTGTTTCAGGGGGATAGCAGAAGCCCGCATCGGCGCAGCCCTGATACGTCACCGTCAGGGTAGCGCCTTTATCCGCCTGATTCACCGTGACGGGCACGCTTAAGCGCTGGCGATAAATTTCACTTTTACCGTAGAACTCGTCCTCGTGCCATTCGCCAGCGGGCATCTGCAATGCGCCGACGTCAGCCTTTGCCGGCGTGATGCTGACCTGCTTGCGATAGAGGTAGTAACCCTCTTTCACCTGCCAGGTGAGGCTGAGATCGTGCTGGTTTTGCTGAAAGTCGAAAACGAATGCCTGGTCGGCAGGAATAAAGTTCGAACGGCCGGGCGCGTCAAACAACCCGGCAAAAACTGACGTGCTGCACAGCAGCAGGATCAGCGTAAAGAAGCGTTGAGCCATGAGAGATAATCGTTATCGCCGTGGACCACTGGCAGCACCAGCAGCTCCGGGGTTTGGTAAGGATGATGAGACTTGAGGCAGTCGAGGAGCGCCTGCTGGTTGGTCAGATTGGTTTTGAGCAACATCTGGACTTCGTACTCTTGCTCCAGCTTGCCTTCCCAGTAATAAAGGGAGGTGGCGCCGGGAAGTAGCGTGACGCAGGCAGCCAGTTTTTCGGCCAGCACTTTGGCGGCGAGATCCTGGGCAGAAGCTTCATCAGGGGCGGTACACAGTACAACAACAGCATCAGGCGTGTTCACAAGTCGACCTCCTCATCACGAAAGTCTTCACTATATCACGCCATGTGATTGGTCATTAATGAAACGGGCCGCAGCGCGGCCCGTTTTTAACTATTTTTACAACGGCTAACCGTTTACAGCACAATGCCGCCGATGATAAAGCCGAGGACCACGCAGAGCGTAATCGCCACCACGCCCGGGATGAGGAACGCGTGGTTAAACACGTATTTACCGATACGGGTCGAGCCGGTGTCATCCATCTCAACCGCGGCCAGCAGGGTTGGGTAGGTTGGCAGCACGAACAGGGCGGAAACCGCCGCGAAAGAGGCAATCGCCGTCAGCGGCGTCACGCCCAGCATCAGTGCCGCAGGCATTAGCGCTTTGGTGGTCGCAGCCTGGGAGTACAGCAGCGTTGCGGCAAAGAACAGCACCACCGCCAGTAGCCACGGATAGTTGTGCAGCAGGTCGCCTGCAACTGTCTGGATATCGCTGATGTGCGCTTTCACGAAGGTGTCACCGAGCCACGCCACACCCAGCACGCACACGCAGGCGCTCATACCGGATTTGAAGGTGCTGGCGTTCAGCACTTCGCTGGTGTCGATTTTACAGGTGATACTGATCAGCGTCGCGATGGTCAGCATAAATACCACAATCGCTTCGTTACGCGGCAGAACCGGGTTCTGGATCAGACCTACCGTATCGCTGATGGCGGTCGCGTAGAACATCACGGCGACGATACCAATCAGGAACAGCAGCACGGAGCGTTTTGCATGCGGCTTCAGCTCAAAGACCTGGCTACCGCGCAGGCTCACTTCACCTTTTGCCAGGCGCTCCTGGTAAACCGGATCGTCTTTCAGCTCGGCGCCGAGGAAGTTACACAGCACGGCAGTGATCATTACCGCAATCAGCGTGACCGGAATACAGATCGCCAGCAGCGTCAGATAACTTACGCCCATCGGCTCGAGAATACCCGCGAAAAAGACCACTGCCGCAGAAATGGGCGAGGCGGTGATCGCAATCTGGGAGGCGACTACAGCAATAGAAAGAGGGCGAGACGGGCGAATACCCTGCTCTTTCGCCACTTCGGTGATGACCGGCAGCGTGGAGAAAGCGGTATGGCCAGTACCGGCGAGAATGGTCATAAACCAGGTCACCAGTGGGGCAAGGAAGGTGATGTATTTTGGATGACGACGCAGCATACGCTCCGCCAGGCTCACCAGGTAGTCCATACCGCCAGCGACCTGCATGGCCGCAATGGCAGCGATAACCGCCATGATGATTTCGATAACGTCAAAAGGGATTGCGCCGGGTTTAATCTGAAAGATCAGGGTAAGTACGAGCACGCCGAGACCGCCGGCAAAGCCGATGCCGATACCCCCGAGTCGTGCGCCCAAATAAATCGCCAACAGGACGATGACGAGTTCTGCTCCAAACATAAAGACCTGCCTTGCTTATTAACAAGTTGATATTGAATTGTTGTGTTTTGGTAACGGCCATAAAGAAAAAAGGCACGTCACAAGTGACGTGCCTTTCGGAAGCTTAGCCTGAACGGTTACTGTTCGCTTTCATCGGTATATCGTTTCGCTTTATATGCCGGGTGCATCAGGTTCTGGGCGGAGAAGATATCGTCCAGTTCGGCTTCGGTCAACAATCCTCGCTCGAGAACCACCTCACGCACGCTCTTACCGGTTTCGGCACAAATCTTCCCGACGATATCGCCGTTGTGGTGGCCGATGAACGGGTTGAGGTAGGTGACGATGCCGATGGAGTTATAGACGTAGCCTTCACACACTTCTTTATTCGCGGTGATGCCGTTAATGCATTTTTCCAGCAGGTTGTAGCAGGCGTTGGTCAGAATGTGGATAGATTCAAACATCGCCTGGCCAATCACCGGCTCCATTACGTTCAGCTGGAGCTGACCGGCTTCGGAGGCCATGGTGACGGTCGTATCGTTACCAATCACCTTGAAGCAAACCTGGTTCACCACTTCTGGCACCACCGGGTTCACTTTAGCTGGCATGATGGATGAACCCGCCTGCAACTCTGGCAGGTTGATTTCATTCAAGCCAGCGCGCGGACCGGAGGAGAGCAGGCGCAGGTCGTTACAGATTTTGGACAGTTTCACCGCCAGACGTTTCAATGCGCTGTGCACCATCACGTAGGCGCCGCAGTCTGAGGTGGCTTCAATCAGGTCTTCTGCAGGCACAACCGGCAGGTTGGACACTTCAGCCAGCTTCTGTACCGCCAGCTGCTGATAGCCATCCGGGGTGTTCAGGCGTGTACCGATGGCGGTAGCACCCAGGTTCACTTCCAGCAGCAGTTCGGACGTGCGCAGCAGGTTTTTGGTCTCTTCGTTCAACAGCACGTTAAACGCGTGGAACTCCTGGCCGAGGGTCATTGGCACTGCGTCCTGCAGCTGGGTACGACCCATTTTCAGAATGTCCTGGAACTCAACGGCTTTACGCTGGAAGCCATCACCCAGCTGATTAATCGCGTCGACCAGTTTGACGACAGAGGCATACACCGCGATGCGGAAGCCGGTTGGGTAGGCGTCGTTGGTGGACTGACATTTGTTAACGTGGTCGTTCGGGTTCAGGTACTGGTATTCACCTTTCTGATGACCCATCAGCTCCAGGCCGATGTTTGCCAGCACTTCGTTGGTGTTCATGTTGACGGAGGTGCCTGCGCCGCCCTGATAGACGTCAACCGGGAACTGATCCATGCATTTGCCGTTGTTCAGCACTTCATCGCACGCGGCGATAATCGCATTTGCAGCGCTTTTAGGAATGGTTTGCAGCTCTTTGTTTGCCAGAGCCGCGGCTTTTTTTACCATCACCATGCCACGCACAAATTCAGGGATGTCGCTGATTTTGCTGTTGCTGATGTAGAAGTTTTCAATCGCTCTCAGAGTGTGAACACCATAGTAGGCATCCGCTGGAACTTCCCTGGTACCCAACAAATCTTCTTCGATACGAATGTTGTTTAACATGTGAACCTTCTTTTCAAGCTGCCGATGGATTGTACTAAACACACAGTAGATATGTGGTTTTGAATATTTTATGACCGACGATTATTCCCTCAATCGGCCAGATGTTCGAGATCATATGCTGATGATAGCGAATTGCCGTAAGCTGGATCACTTATTATCGACCCGATTTCATGATAATTATTAATCTGTGAAATATGTCACCGCTTTAATATTTCCAGAAAAAATATCCGTGCAAACCGATTGAATTTTGGCTAACCGTCACCATTTCTTATCTACGCGCTTCGCGAACACATTCAGTCAGGGGCCAGAAGGCACCTGCCACACAGGAGATGCCAGTGCGCTGGATACCATTTATTGCTTTCTTTCTTTATGTTTACATTGAGATTTCCATTTTCATCCAGGTTGCCCATGTGCTGGGCGTCCTGCTGACGCTGATTCTGGTGATCTTCACCTCCGTCATCGGCATGTCGCTGGTGCGCAATCAGGGTTTCAAAAATTTCCTGTTAATGCAGCAGAAGATGGCCGCAGGTGAAAGCCCGGCCGCCGAGATGATCAAAAGCGTGTCGCTGATTATTGCTGGCCTGCTGCTGATCCTGCCGGGCTTCTTTACAGACTTCCTCGGCCTGCTGTTGCTGTTGCCGCCGGTGCAGAAGCATCTGACCATGAAGCTGCTGCCGCATCTGCGTTTCAGCCGTATGCCAGGCGGTGGTTTCAGCACCGGCCCGGGCGATACCTTTGAAGGGGAATATCAGCGTAAGGATGAGCAGCGCGACCGGTTAGATCATAAAGACGATCGGTAAGTTTCTTGCCCGGTGGCGCTCGCTCACCGGGCCTGCGGATTTTGCCGCTTCGGTAAAAACACCCACAGCCCCGCCAGCATGACGATGGCGTACACACTCTTCCATCCCACCATCGCCAGCAGCAGCAGGCACAGGACACACCCGATAGCCGCCAGCGCCTTAAAGCGTCCTTTCAGTAGCCGACAGCCCGCCAGCATGCACAACAGATAGATCATGATGAAAATACCGTTGGCGTAGATAATCAGCGCGTCAAGGTTGATGTCGAGGAGATAAATGGCCAGGGAACTCACCACGCAGCAGCCCAGTACGGTATTCAGCGCATTCACCGGAAGCTGACGCTTTGACAGGCGTGAGAGGGGGCTATCCGGTTTATAAAGTGCCTGAGACCACACCAGCCGGGCGAAGCTCTGAATATAGATGTTGAGGCTGGCAAAGCAGGCGAGATAGCCAATCATGCAGGCTACCCACAGGGCTTTAACGCCAAACAGCTGCACCACGATGCCCGGCAGCGACGCGGCGGCGGCTTTCTCTTCACCGAACGCGTTGAAGTGCAGCACCAGTACGGTACAGGCCCAGTACACGGTGCCCGCCAGCAGCAGGCCAATCATCAGGGCGCGGGGAAAATCACGCTCGGGCTGTTTAAACTCGGATGCCAGATGAGCGAACGCCTCCAGACCGACGAAACACCAGAACATGACGGATAGTGCAGCGAAAAGCTGTGTGTGGTCGATGTTATTAATCGCGGGGAAAGGAATATCCGCCACCGTAATGTCACCCGCAAACCAGATGGCGACGATCAGCGCGACGATTAACACGGCGACCAGCGTTTGCAGGTTGGCGCTGGAACTGGCCCCGCGTGAGCCAACCCACCAGATAATCGCCAGCGTGCCGAGTTCAGCCAGCAGCAGCTGTTCATCGTGCCAGCCAAACAGCGCCTGTCCGAAGCCGGTTGCGATATGCAGGGCTGCCGGAAGGCCAACGGGTATCACCGACAAAAATAGCCAGCCGGTGACGCGTTCCATTCGCGGCCCAAACGCCATGCCGACAAAATGCGCTACGCCGCCTGCGCTCGGGAAGTGCCGCCCGAGTATGGCAAAGACAATCGCCACAGGAAACACCAGCACGATCAGCACCGGCCATGCCCAAAGACTGTTATTGCCGGCAACCAACGCCGCCAGCGCGGGAACCGCAAAAACGCCCGTGCCTAACAAAGACGTTGAGAGTAAGCCAATGCCCTGCGCCAGCCCCAACTCCTGCCTGAGTCCACTCATTTACCTCGTCCCGCCACCATCAAAAGAGAGTGGATGGTAACACTTTCGCAAATTTTTTTTCGATTACCCCTTGAAGGGGTAAAAAGCTATCCCCATCTCTCAGGGCACTAGCCGGAAAACCGCATGCGGACCGGCGTCATCCATAACTGATAATGACTTTCTCAAAGGAGAGCTATCAATGAGTATTCGTCCGTTACATGATCGTGTGATCGTCAAACGTAAAGAAGTTGAAACCAAGTCTGCTGGCGGCATCGTTCTGACCGGTTCAGCAGCAGCAAAATCAACGCGTGGCGAAATCATCGCTGTCGGTAAGGGCCGCATCCTGGAAAACGGAACTGTGCAGCCACTGGACGTTAAAGTTGGTGACATCGTCATTTTCAACGATGGCTACGGCGTGAAATCCGAGAAGATCGACAATGAAGAAGTGTTGATCATGTCCGAGAGCGACATTCTGGCAATTGTTGAAGCGTAATTAACGCACGAAACTGTACGAATTTGAGGAAATAAGAACATGGCAGCTAAAGACGTAAAATTCGGTAACGACGCTCGTGTAAAAATGCTCCGCGGCGTAAACGTACTGGCAGACGCAGTGAAAGTCACTCTGGGCCCGAAAGGCCGTAACGTCGTGCTGGACAAATCCTTCGGCGCGCCAACCATCACTAAAGATGGTGTTTCTGTTGCACGTGAAATCGAGCTGGAAGACAAGTTCGAAAACATGGGCGCACAGATGGTGAAAGAAGTTGCCTCTAAAGCGAACGACGCTGCTGGTGACGGTACCACCACCGCGACCGTACTGGCGCAGGCGATCATCACCGAAGGCCTGAAAGCCGTTGCTGCGGGCATGAACCCAATGGATCTGAAACGTGGTATCGACAAAGCTGTCGCCTCTGCTGTTGAAGAGCTGAAAGCGCTGTCCGTACCGTGCTCTGACTCTAAAGCCATTGCTCAGGTTGGTACTATCTCCGCTAACTCCGACGAAACCGTAGGTAAACTTATCGCTGAAGCGATGGATAAAGTCGGTAAAGAAGGCGTGATCACCGTTGAAGACGGTACTGGTCTGGAAGACGAACTGGATGTGGTTGAAGGTATGCAGTTCGACCGCGGTTACCTGTCCCCATACTTCATCAACAAGCCAGAAACTGGCGCTGTTGAGCTGGAAAGCCCGTTCATCCTGCTGGCTGACAAGAAAATCTCCAACATCCGCGAAATGCTGCCAGTGCTGGAAGCCGTTGCGAAAGCAGGCAAGCCGCTGGTAATCATTGCTGAAGACGTTGAAGGCGAAGCGCTGGCGACTCTGGTGGTTAACACCATGCGTGGCATCGTGAAAGTGGCAGCGGTTAAAGCACCTGGCTTCGGCGATCGTCGTAAGGCGATGCTGCAGGATATCGCTACCCTGACCGGCGGTACCGTGATCTCCGAAGAGATTGGTATGGAGCTGGAAAAAGCGACCCTGGAAGACCTGGGCCAGGCGAAACGCGTTGTGATCAACAAAGACACTACCACCATCATCGACGGTGTGGGTGAAGAAGCCGCTATTCAGGGCCGTGTTGGTCAGATCCGTAAGCAGATCGAAGAAGCAACTTCCGATTACGACCGTGAAAAACTGCAGGAGCGCGTAGCGAAACTGGCAGGCGGCGTTGCGGTAATCAAAGTTGGTGCTGCGACCGAAGTTGAAATGAAAGAGAAGAAAGCACGCGTTGACGATGCCCTGCATGCGACCCGTGCTGCGGTAGAAGAAGGCGTAGTTGCTGGTGGTGGTGTCGCGCTGGTGCGTGTAGCCGCTAAACTGGCTGGCCTGACCGCTCAGAACGAAGACCAGAACGTAGGTATCAAAGTTGCGCTTCGCGCAATGGAAGCCCCTCTGCGTCAGATCGTGTCCAACGCCGGTGAAGAGCCATCAGTAGTTGCGAACAACGTGAAAGCGGGCGAAGGTAACTACGGTTACAACGCAGCAACTGAAGAATACGGCAACATGATCGACTTCGGTATCCTGGACCCAACTAAAGTTACCCGTTCTGCTCTGCAGTACGCGGCATCTGTAGCTGGCCTGATGATCACGACCGAATGCATGGTAACCGACATGCCTAAAGGCGACGCGCCTGACTTAGGTGCTGCTGGTGGTATGGGCGGCATGGGTGGCATGGGCGGCATGATGTAATCATGTTGTTCTGAACCTCTCAGAATGAACCCCGGGCAGCGATGCCCGGGGTTTTTTATTGCCCGTCGAGCCGTTACTCAAACAAGATGTGCATGGCGGAAGAGATGCGGTTCCAGCACTGAAAAATCCATTTTTATCTCCTCAGAAGAGTAGCTGCATCACCCACATCGAGAGCAGGGCGTTGATGACGCAGACAGCGATGATGTGCGGGTAATATTTCGGGTTCACGCCCGCGGTGCCGAGGCAGCGGCCCGTGTTTTGCACCGGATTGCCCATCAGGTAGATGGCGGGCAGCAGGATGGTGGCATCATGGCCGCTGAGCGTGCCGGCGACGACCAGGCTGGCGCAAACCCCCACGCCGCCGCCCATGCTCATCACCGAGGCCAGAAGTACCGTTGCCGCCGCACCCGGAAGCCCCCACAGGGCCATGATGGGCTCGCATACCCTGCCGACAATATCCAGCAGGCCGGTCACCTTAAGCGCCTGAATGATGACAAACGCCATGACCACGTTCGGCAGCAGGCTGGTGGTGGCGATGGTAAAGCCGCGGCGGGCGCCATCGATAAACAAGTCCATGATATTTTTACGCGTCTGGGCGATCATTTTTCCTCCTGAACGCGACGAACTTCCATGTGGGCGATCCACAGCCGCAGGAAGTTGGCGCCAACAAATTTAAATACCAGAATGACCGCCAGCGGCGCGATCACCGGGACGGTAATAAAGGTAAAAAGTGCGGCACCGGAAGAAAAATAGTTGGTAATAATGGCGCTACCGCTGGTCTGGAAGGTGGCGAAAATGGCGCGTTCATGGTCAGTAATCGCCCCTTCGTCGGTCAACTCTTTGGTCATCCCTGCGGCTGCATCGGTATTTTGCAGGTTGGCGATAAGCGCCAGAGAGCAGATGCCCGGCACGCCGAGCAGCGGGCGCAGAATGGGCGTCATGAGCTGTTGTGCGGCGCGCAGCCCGCCCAGACCCTCGGTAACGGCAATGATCCCGAGCGATAAAATGACCGAGGGCGCCAGTTCAAGGGCAAACAAAAAACCGTCTTTCGCTCCTGTGCCACCCTCGCCGCGAAACGTTAGGGCGCCGTTCACCGGTCCAAAGCTGCCGTTCAGGACGGTAAAATCCAGCACGCGCCACCATTCAGTACTTTTGGCGAAAAAACCTGAGAAAAATACGATGGTGAGCACGAACGCCAGATAGCCCACCCAGGTTACTTTTTCCTCTCCTGAGGATGATGCACTCATGAACCCCCCTTTTTTTTAGTCCCGTACAAAAGTTGTACGTCGCATCACTAAAAACGATCGGGGGCTAAAACACGATATCCCAAAGGTTATTATCAGAATTCATTTAAGATGTCGGAGGAGTGCCAGCGGAATCTGGCTCGCAGAAATGCTCAGCATTTTTCTTTTGGTCATCTTTTTAGTATAAGGTTTACACGCGGACAACTACTGTCCAGCTTATTGAAAACGAGGAATAACATGCGCATAAAAGTCTGTGCAGGGATTGTAGGTGCAGCATTGCTGCTGGCGGGTTGTAGCACCAGCAATGAGCTGACGGCAGCGGGCCAGAGCGTTCGCTTTGTGGAAGATAAGCCGGGCAGCGAATGCCAGCTGTTAGGCACCGCCTCTGGCGAGCAAAGCAACTGGATGTCAGGGCAGCACGGCGAGGAGGGCGGCTCTATGCGCGGTGCGGCCAATGCCCTGCGTAATCAGGCTGCGGCAATGGGCGGCAACGTGATTTACGGGGTGAGCAGCCCGACGCAGGGTATGCTGTCCAGCTTTGTGCCAACCGCCAGCCAGATGAACGGCCAGGTCTATAAGTGCCCGAACTGATATAACATTTTGATGGCGCTGCCGCTTTACCTGTAGGCAGGTAAGCGTAGCGCCACCTGCTTTTTTTACTGCTGCCGCAGCTGCAAATCCAGCGGCGTCTTACTCGGCTCTCCGCCAATCTCACGTGCCAGCTTCGGCACCATATAACCTGAAACCAGCGTTAACAGCTCGCGCATAATCTTCCGGGCCTCTTCATCCGTCACCATGAAGTGCGCCGCGCCCTGGACGCGATCCAGAACATGCAGGTAATAGGGCATTACGCCCGCATCAAATAAGGCATTGCTGAGATCGGCCAACACGTGGGCGCTGTCGTTCACGCCGCGCAGTAATACGCTCTGGTTGAGCAGCGTCACGCCTGCCATTCGCATACGCGTCATCGCCGCACGAAAGTCCGCGTCAATTTCATTTGCATGGTTGATATGATTTACCAGCAGCACCTGTAAACGGGACTGCTCCAGGCGCGTGACCAGGGCGTCGGTGATACGCGCCGGGATGACGATCGGTAAACGGCTGTGAATGCGCAGACGCTTAATGTGCGGGATGGTCTCAAGTTGAGTCAGCAGCCAGTCCAGCTCATGATCTTTTGCCATCAGCGGGTCGCCGCCGGAAAAGATTATTTCATCCAGTTCCGGATGCGCTGCGATGTAGTCCAGCGCCACCTGCCAGTTGCGCTTATTACCCTGATTTTCGGCGTACGGGAAGTGGCGACGGAAGCAATAGCGGCAATTTACCGCGCACCCGCCCTTAACCAGCAGCAGGGCACGATTGCGGTATTTATGCAGTAAACCCGGTACAACACTGTTCTGCTCTTCCAGCGGATCGGTGCTGTATCCGGGGGCGGTAATAAACTCATCCTGAGAGGTCAGCGTTTGTTTTAATAATGGATCATCAGGGTTACCCTTTTCCATTCGGGCAACAAACGCGCGGGGAACGCGCAGGGCGAAAAGGCGCTTCGCCTCACGGCCTGCACGCAACGCTTCGTGCTGTTCGAGGTCTAAAAGACGCAGCAATTCATCAGGACTGGTGATTACATCGGCAAGTTGCGATAACCAATCTTCTCTGGACGGGGTGTTTAGGGTTACAATATGCGCCATTTTGTGGCTTAGCTACCAGTTAACAAATTTAGAGGGCCTTATGGCAACGTACTATAGCAACGATTTTCGTGCTGGTCTTAAAATCATGATGGACGGCGAACCGTACGCGGTTGAAGCCAGCGAATTCGTTAAACCAGGTAAAGGCCAGGCATTTGCGCGCGTTAAGCTGCGCCGCCTGCTGACCGGTACCCGTGTTGAGAAAACCTTCAAATCTACTGACTCCGCTGAAGGCGCTGATGTTGTCGATATGAACCTGACTTACCTGTACAACGACGGTGAGTTCTGGCACTTCATGAACAACGAAACCTTCGAGCAGCTGTCTGCGGACGCGAAAGCGATTGGCGACAACGCCAAGTGGCTGCTGGATCAGGCTGAGTGCATCGTGACCCTGTGGAACGGTCAGCCTATCGCGGTTACGCCGCCGAACTTCGTTGAGCTGGAAATCGTTGAAACCGATCCAGGTCTGAAAGGTGATACCGCAGGTACTGGCGGCAAGCCTGCCACCCTGTCTACCGGCGCTGTGGTGAAAGTGCCACTGTTCGTACAGATCGGTGAAGTGATCAAAGTGGATACCCGCTCCGGCGAATACGTATCCCGCGTGAAGTAATTTACGCCATGATTAAAGGCGCAGCGCCCGCTGCGCCTGATTTTGCAGGCAGGGAAGATGAAACGTACCGTTAAAATTCTGCTTCTGTTAGCGCTCTCCAGCGCAATTCTCTCCGGCTGCAACACCGCGCGTGGCGTGGGTGAAGATATCCAGGATCTCGGCCATATCATTTCCCATGCGGCCAGCTAATTCCGTCTAATTTTCCTAAAAATTCTTCCTTTTCCGTCAAACGGCAAGATTTTGTCTATTCTTAAGTTGCTATACACAAAATAACTTTGGCTATAAAAGGAAGATATTATGGTTAAGAAAACAATTGCAGCGATCTTTTCTGTTCTGGTGCTTTCTTCGGTACTGACTGCATGTAACACCACCCGTGGCGTAGGGGAAGATATCTCCGACGGTGGTAGCGCGATTTCTGGCGCAGCAACTAAAGCTCAGAACTAATGTAAGCGACGGTACGGCAAGTTATTACACCGTACCGTCAATTCTCCACTTCCTGTAGCGATAAAAACGGCGAGTAGCGCGTATCCATATGCAGCTTCATGCGGATATTGCGTTTGTACGTATATACCGTTTTTCCGTTAATGCGAAGATTGCTGGCAATTTTCTGGTTGCTCGCACCATCCATCCACAAGGTCAGAACTCTTTCTTCCTGACGCGTCAGCAACGGTGCCGCCATTTTCGGTAGCTCCGCGCTCGCGCATGACGTGAGCGCGTCGTTTATCACCGCCGCCAGTGCTTCCAGATCGGTATTTTTGGAGAGCGAAGACCATATCGGGAACTGCGCCAGATAATCAGTCATCTCCTGCTCCTGCCCTGATTGCAGCATAATAAAAGGCAGTGTTTCGCTGGCAATTAGCAGGGAGGAAAGCTGCTGAAAATGGTGTAAATCCTGCCGGAAGCCAGATAAATCAGCGATGACCAGCGCAGGTTTCCATTGCAGGATATGCTCTCTGGCGAGGAAAAGATTATTTACCCCGGTTATGACGAAATGACCCGAAAACAGGTCTGAATGATTGACCCAGGCTTCAAATCCCGCGCGGGTGAAGTGACAACGGTCAATCAAAAGAATTTTGAACATAAAATTTTCGCAGTCGGCTAGTGGTTTGGCTTCCTGCCATAAGAAAGCCTATCATCATAGAGAAGTCGGATGAGTCATAAATGCCTGAACTACGTGCCTTACTGAGGCTATTTCTTGCTTTAAGGTGTTCAGCAGAAAAAGTTTGAAAAAAAATTCCACGCTAACCAAAATATAAGGCGCAACTTCTGCCTTGCGGGACGACCCGTAAGCGCTTCACTCATCGGGGACGGCCCCAACTTGTCTTTAAGTTAAGGAGCCTGAAATGTCCTGGATCGTTCTTGTTATTGCTGGTTTGCTCGAAGTGGTATGGGCAATTGGTCTGAAATACACCCACGGTTTTACCCGCCTGACGCCCAGCGTCATCACTATCGCCGCAATGATTGTCAGTATCGTCATGCTGTCATGGGCGATGCGAACCTTACCCGTCGGCACAGCTTACGCTGTCTGGACGGGAATTGGCGCGGTAGGGGCTGCCATTACCGGCATTCTGCTGCTGGGGGAGTCTGCGAGTCTGGCGCGCATCGCCAGCCTCGCGTTGATTGTCGCGGGTATCATCGGGTTAAAACTCAGTACGCACTAATGCGGCTGTTTTACCCAGATTAACTTCGTCACATCAAACCCTTGCCGGGTCGCTATGTCCAGCATCTGCTGTTTCATTTCCGCCGAGATCGTTGGCGTGCGTGAGAGGAGCCACAGATAGTTGCGATCCGGCCCACAGACCAGCGCGTGGCGGTACTCTCTGTCCAGCGCAATGACGTTATACCCGCCGTAGTATGGGCCGATGAAAGAGGCTTTCATGGCCGCGCGGTTAGATGCGCCGGTGAAATAGGCCTGACCAACTGACTGCTGCCACATCTGGCGATCCGGGTTATAGCCGCGGTTAATGACCCGGATCCCGCCGTCATCCATCGCGCTGTAGCTGACCGTGACTTTTTCTAAGCCCCGTTCGAACTGATGGTCCAGTCGGGCGATTTCATACCAGGTGCCGAGGAAGCGCTGTACGTCGAAATTACTGACTACCGTGACGCCAGGCGGAGGAGTAGGGGAACTGCAAGCAACCACTAAAAACGCGGCTGTTACTGCGGCAATAACAGGCAGAATGCGCATAGGAGTTTCCTTACTGTTTTTTGTTAAGTGTAGATGACAGCAGGGAAAATGCGGGAGATTGTGCAGGGTGTTTTGCCGGGTGGCGGCTTCGCCTTACCCGGCCTACAAAGTTCATGCGTTGTGTAGGCCGGGTAAGCGCAGCGCCACCCGCAATGTTTTACTGTAGCGCGTCGAGGATATGGTATGCCGCCTCAACGCGTGCCGGGTTCGGATAGCTTTTATTCGCGAGCATCACAATACCGATCTGCTTTTCAGGAATAAAGGCCACGTAGCTGCCAAACCCGCCAGTAGAGCCCGTTTTATGGACCCAGGACGCTTTGACCGGGGGAGCCGGTGGATTCACTTCTGCCACGGGCAGCGGTGCCAGCGCCACCTTACTGTCGCTGCCCTCGATCACCGTGTTGGCCTCCACGGGCCAGTTGAGCATCTCCCAGCCCAGACCCTGATACATTGACCCGATACGCCAGTAGCGCGACTGCGCCAGCGAGATGCCCTGCTTAAGTGAGGCATCAGCAACCTTCTCCGGCACCATGTTTGCCATGACCCAGTTCGCCATATCCTGCACGTTGGTTTTCACGCCATAGGCTTGTGCATCCAGCATTCCCGGCGAAACGCGCACCGCTTTACCGTCACGATAGCCCCAGGCGTAATGCGCCTCTTCCGCTTTCGGAACGTTAATCCAGGTATGGTCCAGCTTGAGCGGCTTAAGGACCCGCGTCGTCATGGCCTGCTCATAGCCCATGCCGGAAGGTTTGACCGCCAGCGCGCCAAAAAGACCGATACTGGCGTTGGCGTAAAGACGCGTTGTGCCAGGCTTCCACTGCGGCTGCCAGTTTTGATAAAAGCGCAGCAGGGCGGCATTATCCGTGACCTCATCCGGTACCTGTAGCGGCAGGCCGCCAGCGGTGTAGGTTGCGAGATCCAGCATACGAATCCCCTGCCACTGCTTGCCCGTTAGCTGTGGCCAGTATCTGGTCACCGGATCGTCCAGCGAAATTTCACCGCGAGCAATGGCATCCCCTCCTAAAACCCCGGTGAAGGTTTTACTTATAGAACCCAGCTCGAACAGAGTCTGAGGCGTAACGGGTTTGCTGGCCGCGATATCGGCTTTGCCAAACGTGTAATAGTGCGGTTTACCCTGATAAATAACGGCCACCGCCATGCCTGGAATCGACTGGGCTTTCATCAGCGGGGTAACCGTATTCGCGACCACCTCCGCCAGCTGTTTTTCTGACACTGGCGCGGCGAGAGCAGAGCAAGAGATGCCGAGCAGCAGGGCGCAGCAAAGAGATTTTTTCATCATCAGTAATCTTCCGTAATAGCGAGTCAAGGGGATGTCCGGGCCCGTCAGACAGGCGTAGTCTGTTGGATTTGACTGTGCCTGACAAACGGTTAAATTTAGCATTAGCTGTTAATTTTTCTAACGGAAGAGACCATGACGCGAAGCTATCTCCCCCTCAATTCGCTTCGAGCCTTTGAAGCCGCCGCGAGACATCTCAGCTTTACGCATGCGGCCATTGAGCTGAACGTGACCCATTCAGCCATTAGCCAGCATGTGAAAACGCTGGAGCAGCACCTGAACTGTCAGCTGTTCGTTCGCGTGTCGCGCGGGCTGATGTTGACTACCGAGGGAGAAAACTTACTGCCGGTACTGAATGATTCGTTCGATCGTATAGCCGGAATGCTGGATCGCTTCGCTAAACATCGTGCGCAGGAGAAGCTGAAAATCGGCGTGGTGGGTACGTTTGCCATCGGGGTTTTATTCTCACAGCTGGACGATTTTCGCCGTGGCTATCCGCACATCGATCTTCAGCTTTCCACCCATAACAACCGCGTTGATCCGGCTGCCGAAGGGCTTGACTATACGATCCGCTACGGTGGCGGGGCGTGGCATGGCACCGAGGCTGAATTTCTTTGTCATGCGCCGCTCGCGCCGCTGTGTACGCCCGATATCGCCACCAGTCTGCACTGTCCGGCCGACATCCTCAGGTTTACGCTGCTGCGCTCCTACCGACGCGACGAGTGGACCGCGTGGATGCAGGCGGCCGGCGAGCACTCCCCTTCGCCAACGCACCGTGTGATGGTATTTGATTCGTCCGTGACCATGCTGGAGGCCGCTCAGGCAGGGGTAGGTATTGCCATTGCGCCTGTCGATATGTTTACCCATCTGTTAGCCAGCGAGCGCATTGTGCAGCCCTTTGCAACGCAGATTGAACTCGGCAGTTACTGGCTGACCCGATTGCAGTCCCGGGCAGAAACGCCTGCCATGCGCGAATTTTCCCGGTGGCTGGTGGAGAAGATGAAAAAGTAAAAAGCCCGCCGGATGGCGGGCCTGTTCAGTCAGATGGTGACCACGGCAATCAACGTGACGACTGTCAGAATGGTTGCCAGACCGTAGAAGACCCATTTACCGCTTGGCACATGGATTTTCAGATCGTGCATCGCATGGTGGATACGGTGCAGACCACACCACAGCGGCAGGACGATCATCAGGAAGATGAACACCCGGCCAATAAAGCTGCTCGCAAAGGCCAGTACGCGCTCATAGCTCAGCGCATCGCCCGGAAACAGCCCCAGCGGCAGCATAATACCGACCAGCAGGATAATGACCGGGGCAATAATGGCGCTCCACATGCCGCCTGCGCCAAACAGCCCCCAGAAGACCGGCTCATCTGAACGTTTTGGATTTGGATTGATCACAGTAGTCTCCTTACCAGAACAGTGCGACAAACAGAATGACCACAGAGACAACTGCCGTCACTGCCCAGAGCCCTTTAATAACCGGCTCTGGCCCCATTTTTTCGCCTTTTACAATGATGTTCGCTGCTTTTGGCGCCAGTTCAAACCAGGTTTTGGTATGCAGTAGCGCGGCTGCGAGCACAATCAGATTCAGAACTACGATGATTGGGTTTTGCAGGAAACCCACAAAACTGGCCCAGGCTTCCGGGCCGTGCTTGAGGGCATACACCCCGTACATCAATTCGAGGCTGAACCAGACCGCGGGAACAGCCGTGCCTTCACGCAGCATATAGAAGCGATAAAACGGCAGTTTTTTCCACCAGGTGGACGGCATTGGTCGCACGTAGGCTTTGCGTTTAGTCGTCATCATGCACTCCTTAGCGTGGTTTCAGGGTAGCGATAAGAAAGTCTTTCGAGCTTTCCACTTTTCCCTGCTGAATGGCGGCGGCCGGGTCGACATGCTTCGGACAGACTTCGGAGCAGTAACCGACAAACGTGCAGGTCCAGACCCCGTTCTGGCCGTTAAGCTGTGCCATACGTTCTTTTTTGCCGTGGTCGCGGCTGTCCTCGTTATAGCGGTGCGCCAGAGTAATGGCGGCCGGGCCGATAAACTCAGGGTTCAGGCCAAACTGTGGACAGGCGGCGTAGCACAGGCCGCAGTTGATGCAGCCGGAAAACTGATGGTATTTCGCCATCTGCGCGGGCGTCTGGGTGTTTGGCCCCTGATCCGGCGTGCGCGGGTTGCCGATGATGTACGGCTTAATCGCTTCGAGGCTTTCGATAAAGTGGGTCATGTCGACCACCAGATCGCGCTCAATCGGGAAGTTGCCCAGCGCTTCAACCTTGATGCCCTTGGTGTAATCACGCAGGAAAGTTTTACACGCCAGCTTCGGCACTTTGTTGACCATCATGCCGCAGGAGCCGCAGATTGCCATGCGGCAGGACCAGCGGTAGCTCAGGTCCGGGGCCAGGTTATCTTTGATATAGCCGAGCGCATCCAGCAGGGAGGTTTGCTCGTCGTAAGGGACTTCATAGAAAGCGCTGTGCGGCGCGGCGTCCACTTCCGGGTTGTAGCGCACCACTTCAACTTTCAGTTTTTGCATCTCAGCCATTCGCCTTCTCCTTCTTATCGGCGGCTTCTGCTTCTGCACCGTACACGCGTTTCGCCGGTGGCAGCGTAGTGATTTTCACGTCGCTGTAGTCCAGACGGGTGGTACCATCCGCATCGCGCCAGGCGAGAGTATGTTTAAGGAAATTGACGTCGTCACGTTCGGTGCAGCCCTCATCCAGGCGCTGGTGTGCGCCGCGGGACTCTTTACGCGCCAGGGCGGAATGGGCCATACACTCTGCGACGTTCAGGCCGTGGCCCAGTTCAATGGTATAGAGCAGATCGGTATTGAAGACGCTGGAGGTGTCGGTGATGCGCACGCGCTTGAAGCGTTCCTGGAGTTCTGCCAGCTTGTCGACGGTTTTCTGCATCAGCTCTGGCGTACGGTAGATCCCGCAGCCTTCTTCCATCGACAGCCCCATTTCGTCGCGGATCTTCGACCAGTTTTCGTTACCTTCCTGGTTCACCAGGCCTTTCAGGCGTTTTTCGATGTCTGCAACCTGCGCATCCAGCGCCGCGCTGTTAGCTTCACCTGCCGTTGCGGCACGCTCCATCGCGCGTTCGCCCGCCATGCGACCAAAGACCACCAGCTCAGCCAGCGAGTTCGAGCCCAGACGGTTTGCGCCGTGCAGACCGACGGAGGAACACTCACCCACCGCAAACAGCCCTTTGATGCGGGTTTCGCACTGCTGGTCGGTTTCGATACCGCCCATGGTGTAGTGCGCGGTTGGACGCACCGGGATCGGCTCTTTCACCGGGTCGACGCCCACATAGGCTTTCGCCAGCTCGCAGATAAACGGCAGACGCTCCAGCAGTTTCTTCTCGCCGAGATGACGCAGGTCGAGATGTACCACGTCGCCGCGCGGCGTTGAGATGGTATTGCCTTTGCGCCACTCGTGCCAGAAAGCCTGAGAGACTTTGTCGCGTGGGCCGAGTTCCATGTATTTGTTTTTCGGCTCGCCAAGCGGGGTTTCCGGACCCATGCCGTAATCCTGCAAATAGCGATAGCCGTTTTTGTTGACCAGAATACCGCCTTCGCCGCGGCAGCCTTCCGTCATCAGAATACCGGAGCCCGGCAGGCCGGTTGGGTGATACTGGACAAACTCCATATCACGCAGCGGGACGCCGTGGCTGAGCGCCATGCCCATACCGTCACCGGTGACGATGCCGCCGTTGGTGTTGTAGCGGTATACGCGGCCCGCACCGCCCGTTGCCATCACCACCGCCTTAGCGCGGATCTGGACGAGCGTGCCTTCCATCATGTTCATTGCTACCAGTCCGTGCGCATGACCGTCGTCGACCAGAATGTCGAGAACGAAATGTTCGTCAAAGCGCTGGATTTGTGGGAACTGGAGGGAGGTCTGGAACAGGGTGTGCAGCATGTGGAAGCCGGTCTTATCGGCAGCAAACCAGGTGCGTTCGATCTTCATGCCACCGAAGCGGCGGACGTTGACGCTCCCGTCCGGACGGCGGCTCCATGGACATCCCCACTGTTCCAGCTGGGTCATTTCCGTTGGGCAATGGTGCACGAAGTAATCAACGACATCCTGTTCGCAAAGCCAGTCGCCCCCTGCAACCGTGTCGTGGAAATGGTATTCGAAGCTGTCATGATCCTGCGCGACGGCGGCGGATCCTCCTTCTGCGGCTACCGTGTGGCTGCGCATCGGATAGACTTTTGAAATCAATGCGATTTTGGCGTTCGGATTGGCTTGTGCCGCAGCAATTGCAGCGCGTAATCCAGCCCCGCCAGCGCCTATTACGGCAAGATCGGCTTGAAAAGTTTGCACGACATTCCTCCAGATTTTTGTTTTCCCGCAACGTGATGAGCTAAAGGACGTTCACCTGCCCGAACGGACGATTGCGGAAGCGATTCCACTGCTCCTTTATGGGTAAAACAGTATAACCGCGTAGAAGTGAGGGAAATTTGACGTGTTCGATTTTTTTGCTGTTCTGTGCGGTGATTTATCATCGTGATTAATGAATGACGTCACAGTATTTCTCTGTGCAATGAAAAGGGGCTTTTACTGTGCAAAATTTGTCTCTGCCCCGGCTTGCGAGTAGACTTCGTGCCCTTGTCTGAAAACGGAGAAATAACTCATGAGCGAAACGGCCACCTGGCAGCCGAGCGCATCCATTCCAAACCTGCTAAAGCGCGCAGCAATTATGGCGGAGATCCGCCGCTTCTTTGCGGATCGCGGCGTCCTGGAGGTGGAAACGCCGTGCATGAGTCAGGCGACGGTCACGGATATTCATCTGGTCCCGTTTGAAACCCGTTTTGTTGGCCCAGGCCACTCTCAGGGCATGAATCTGTATCTGATGACCAGCCCGGAATACCATATGAAGCGTCTGCTGGCGGCCGGGTGTGGTCCGGTCTATCAGCTGTGCCGTAGCTTCCGTAATGAAGAGATGGGCCGACACCATAATCCGGAATTCACTATGCTGGAGTGGTACCGCCCGCACTACGACATGTATCGTCTGATGAACGAAGTCGACGATCTGCTCCAACAGGTGCTGGATTGCGCGGAAGCTGAAACGCTCTCCTATCAGCAGGCCTTCCAGCGTCATCTGGAAATTGATCCGCTGTCGGCTGATAAAACACAGCTGCGTGAAGTGGCGGCAAAACTGGATCTGAGCAACGTGGCGGATAACGAAGAGGATCGCGACACGCTGCTGCAACTGCTGTTCACCTTTGGTGTTGAACCGCAGATTGGCAAAGATCGTCCGACGTTTGTCTATCACTTCCCGGCCAGCCAGGCTTCACTGGCGCAGATCAGCACCGAAGATCACCGCGTGGCGGAGCGCTTTGAGGTGTACTTTAAAGGCATCGAGCTGGCGAACGGTTTCCATGAGCTGACCGACGCGCGCGAACAGCAACAGCGTTTCGAGCAGGATAACCGCAAGCGCAACGCGCGCGGTCTGCCGCAGCAGCCGATTGACACCAACCTGCTGGAAGCGCTTAAAGCCGGTTTGCCGGACTGCTCCGGCGTGGCGCTGGGTGTGGATCGCCTGGTCATGCTGGCGCTGGGCGCAGAACAACTGGGCGATGTGATTGCCTTTACGGTCGATCGCGCATAAAGGATTGCCGGGTGGCGCTGTCGCTTACCCGGCCTACTTGGTCATTTAACTCTGCCACATTAAAAACTACTATCTTCTTTATGCACGGGTCTTTTTCTTAATTTGACTCGGATAGCCACAATATTTGTCTGGTCATCTGCTACCATCCGCGCAGTTTAATTCCGTTTCGGATGGTTCTATGTCTCACTCACTCAAAAAAATGACCCTTACCGGGCTCATCCTGATGATTTTTACGTCAGTCTTTGGCTTTGCCAATAGCCCGTCCGCGTTTTATCTGATGGGCTACAGCGCGACGCCGTTTTATATCGTTTCCGCGCTGTTCTTCTTTATTCCGTTTGCGCTAATGATGGCGGAGATGGGGTCGGCGTACAGGAAAGAAGAAGGCGGCATCTATTCGTGGATGAACAACAGCGTCGGTCCGCGTTATGCGTTTATCGGTACGTTCATGTGGTTTTCATCCTATGTCGTCTGGATGGTCAGCACGGCGGCCAAGGTCTGGGTGCCGTTCTCAACGTTTCTCTTCGGTGCGGATAAAACGCAGGTCTGGTCTCTGGCGGGGCTGAGTTCCACACAGGTGGTCGGTATTCTGGCGGTGTGCTGGATGGTGGTTGTCACGCGGGTGGCCTCGAAAGGCATCAACAAAATTGCCCGTATCACTGCCGTTGGCGGAATTTCCGTGATGTGCCTGAACCTGGTGCTGCTGCTGGTCAGTATCGCTATTCTGTGCCTGAACGGCGGGCATTTCGCACAGGAAGTCAACTTCGTTTCATCGCCTAATCCGGGTTACCAGTCCGGGCTGGCCATGCTCTCCTTCGTGGTGTTTGCCATCTTTGCTTACGGTGGAATTGAAGCCGTGGGCGGGCTGGTCGATAAAACCGAAAACCCGGAAAAGAACTTCGCCAAAGGCATTATCTTTGCCGCCATCGTCATTTCCATTGGCTACTCGCTGGCGATTTTCCTCTGGGGCGTCAGCACCAACTGGCAGCAGGTACTGAGCAATAACACCACCAACCTCGGCAACATTACCTACGTGTTGATGAAAAGCCTGGGGGTGACGCTGGGCAACGCCATGGATCTCGCGCCGGAAACGTCGGCCACCCTGGGGATCTGGTTTGCGCGGATTACCGGTTTGTCGATGTTCCTCGCCTATACTGGCGCGTTCTTCACGCTGATCTACTCGCCGCTGAAAGCGATTATTCAGGGGACGCCAAAGGCGCTGTGGCCTGCACGTATGACGCAGCTGAACGCTGCCGGTATGCCTGCCAACGCAATGTGGATGCAGTGCATGCTGGTGTGCGTGTTCATTCTGCTGGTGTCCTTCGGCGGCGATACCGCGTCGGCGTTCTATAACAAGCTGACCCTGATGGCAAACGTATCGATGACGCTTCCGTACCTATTCCTGGCGCTGGCGTTCCCGTTCTTTAAGGCGAAGCGGGATCTGGAGCGACCGTTTGTGATCTTCAAAACCCGCATGGCGACGCTGCTGGCGACCACTGTTGTGGTGCTGGTCGTCGCGTTCGCCAACATCTTTACCGTCATTCAGCCCGTGGTTGAGGCAAATGACTGGAGCAGCACGCTGTGGATGGTTGGCGGACCGATCTTCTTCTCGCTGCTGGCAATGGGGATTTATGAGAACTACCGCCGCCGCATGATGACCTGCGTGGCAGAAGTGGCATAGCGGATGAAAAAACCCCTCCCGGAAGGGAGGGGGAAATGGATTATAAACTTCCCGCCGGGCGCGAACGCGCCGCAGACGTCAACGTTCTTCCCGTCTTACGTCCGTCCAGCGTTTCCAGACGCATCTGGAAAGGTGGGAACGGCATATCAATTCCGTGCTCGCGGAAGCCAGCCAGGATCAGCTGGTGGATCTCATGGCGCAGCGGCATACGGTGTCCCATCTCGGCGGCGTAGATACGCAGCTCGAAAATCTGGATCCCCTGCTGCAAATCAACCAGGAAGACTTCCGGCGGCGGGTTGTCGATTACCAGCGAACAGCGTTCAGCAGCCGTATACAGGATCTGCGTCACCTCTTCACTGTTGGCATCCGACGGAGCGGGTACGGTCAGCACCACACGCGTGACGGAGTCAGACAGCGACCAGTTAATAAACTGCTCGGTGATAAACGCTTTGTTCGGAACGATGATCTCTTTACGGTCCCAGTCGCTGATGGTGGTGGCGCGGGTGTTGATCCTGGTGACGCTGCCGGTCAGATCGCGGATGGTCACCGTATCGCCAATTCGAATCGGCTTTTCAAACAGAATGATCAGACCCGAGACGAAGTTGGCAAAGATCTCCTGTAAACCAAAGCCCAGGCCTACGGTCAGGGCGGCAACCAGCCATTGCAGTTTTGACCATTCGATACCAATCATCGAGAAGCCAACCAGCCCACCAAACAGCATGATTAAATACTTGGTAATGGTGGTGATCGCATAGCCTGTGCCGGGGGTTAAATCCAGATGCTGCAACAGCGCCAGCTCCAGCAGGGCAGGGAAGTTACGGATCAGCTGCGTGGTGATAATGAGTACCAGAATCGCAATCAGCACGGCCCCTAAGGTGATGGGCTCCAGGCTTTCGACCCCCTGCACCGTCGACGTCACATCCCACAAAGAGATGTTCTCCAGGAAGCCAAACGCAGAGTGGATTTCCGACCACAGGAAGATCACCGACAGCAGGGCAACCAGCATCAGAATTGAGCGTACCAGCCGCAGGGACTGGGTACTGATCGCATCGAGATCCAGTTCGACGTCATCGGCGTCTGAAGTCCCTTCGGTGCTGTTGACGTGGTTCGGCTCTTCCTCACCCCGCGCGCGCTGGGCCAGTATTTCTGCGCGACGATGTTTGGCACGGTCAAACGCCAGACGACGACGCTGGATCAGCATGCCGCGGCGAATAACATGGTAGACCACCAGCAGCAGGAACCAGATAGCTACTGACGTTTCCAGTCGTGCGAGCAGCGCCTGCGATGTGGCGAGATAACCGACAGCCGCCGCCAGCATCGCCGCCAGCGGCGCGCTAAGCAGCAGGTTCCACAGCAGACGGTTAAACATGTTATCGCCACTGCCGGACTTGTCGAGATAGAGCGGGATCCCGGCGCGCTTCAGGCTGAGCGTCACTACCGCTAATGCCCCGCAGATCAGCATAAAGCACAGCCGTCCCAGCGAGCCGGAGAACTCCCGGTCATTGAGATTATCGAACATGATCAGCGCCATAATCAGCGGCACAATCAGCCCGATGCTCATCAGGTAATAGCGCATCGCCCGCGCCACGCGATTACGCGGCCAGCCAAAGTGAGCGATGAACAGACCATTTGGCCGCGCAAACGTGGCGCAAATCATCACCACCCACAGCAGCGGAACGGTGGCGGTCACGCCATCGCCAATTGCGACGGCAAGCGGATAGGGCCAGGCTTCACGCAGGCCGTATCCGAGCGTCATCCACAGCACCGGCAGCGGAGACGCGACCAGAATTGACCAGAACACTGTACGCAGCGTCAGCCAGAAGTGATCCTGTGTCACTTTCCCCACACGGGCGCTGGAGCGCTCAAGGAAACGGGTGAAGTGGCGACGGGAATAAATACTGAAACCCACCAGAATCAGTGCCCCCAGCAGCGGGAAGATGGTCTCCTTACTGGTGAGCATCATCACGCTGGCGAGACCCAGCTGGCTGAAGGTGTCCAGCGAAATGAGGCGGCGCAGATCCTGCACGATCTCGATCGGCCAGGCGAAGGTCATCGGCCGCACGTCGGAGGTCCAGAACAGGTAACGGTGCGTGGCTTCGTTGACCTCTTTCAGCGCGTCCTCCAGCTGGCTGTTTGAGACTTTCAGCTTGGTGAGTTCGAGGATCAGCGTATCGCCCCCCTGCAACAGGGAATTGAGCAGTTCGCGTTGGGTGCGCAGCTGCGCTTCCAGAATACGGCTTTGCTCGCCGGTGAGCGGCTGTCCGTCAGCCTGACGGATCTGGCGGATTTGTGGCTGCTTATTAAGAAGGTCTTCATAATGAAGACGCTGAACGCGCAGCTGCGCCATCTCCGTATCAAGCTGCTGCGGTTTTGGCATCTCTGGCAGACGAGCCACCTGTGCGCGTAACGCTTCGCCCAACAGGTTAGACGAGCCAAGCCACTGGGACTGTTCACGCAGCGTGTTGAGAGCCTGACGAACCTGGAGGGTTTGATTAGTGGCCTGACGCTGCTGCGAGGCCACCAAATCCATGCGCTGCGCCTGCTGATTCAGCGCGGCAGAAAGCTCGCGGTTAACCTTAAACTGGGCGACGATGCTGTCGGGCAGGTTAGCGCTGTTTTCGGCCAACAACTCGGTGCTTTCCAGCGCACGTTCAGCTTCACGCTGACGCTGGCTGTTGAGTTGATTTCTCAGCGCCTGGAGATACGCATCCAGCTGTTCGCTCTGCTTCTGCGCCAGTTCCGAACGCATCCGCGACAGCTCCTGGCGGTTGTTAGCAGAAAGCTGTGCCAGCTCCAGTTCATCAACCAGTGCTTTAAGTCTGGCGGATTCCGCCTGTAGCCCAAGATTTTGGGCCTGATTCTGCGGGGTGTTGCCGGTCTGCGTCCCAATGCGGCGTTCCACCTCATTTAACTGACGGCGGGCATCGGTTTGCTGCTGTGGAAGCTGACTGAGAGAGTCGGCAATTTCACGCGCCCGTTCCTGCTCCTGCTGTGCCAGACGGCTTTTTTCCAGCAGCTGGCTGCTGACTTGCAGGATCTCCTGATTCAGCGCCTCGGACGTCATCCCTGCGGGTACCTGGCGTGGTTCATCACGCAGGCTGTTTAACTGCGAGCGCAGGGTCTGAGAGAGTTTGGGGAAGTTGTCGATAACCTGCTGATATTGCTGGGCGCGCTCAAGAGAACCCTTTCGTTCCTCAAGTGCGTTCAGTGCAGACTGGAGCGACTCAACGGCCTCCGGCTGAGCGGGTTTCGCCGCTTTTGCCTGCTCCAGCTCCTGGGTTATCTGTTTGGCGTCGGGGGCCGTCGCTGCGTACGCCCCCATGCTGAGGCACCAGGCCATCAGTAATACGATAATCGGGCGCACGTCAGCGATCCTTCTGTTGTTAACCTTCGTCTTTTTTGTCGTCAACCAGCGGGCTGGCATCGTGCTCGGCTTTGATCTCTTCTTCCGGCAACGGGGCTGGCGCAACGTCTGGCGTTGCAAAGACCTCCGTCGATACTGCCAGAGGCTGGCCGAGTTTGGTCACGGACAGGCTTTCCAGCTCGTCGACAAGGTTAACTTTGCCCGGTGCGAACAGGTTGATTACCGTTGAGCCCAGCTTGAAGCGGCCCATCTCCTGACCTTTCAGCAGGGCCACAGAACCTTCTTCTTCCCCGGCAGGCCAGGTCCAGCGCTTGATCACGCCTTCGCGTGGCGGCGTAATGGTGCCCGCCCAGACGGTTTCGATGCTGCCCACAATGGTAGCACCTACCAGAATCTGCGCCATTGGGCCAAATTCAGTATCAAACAGGCAGATGACGCGCTCGTTACGGGCAAACAGGTTAGGGACGTTTTGCGCCGTCAGGTGGTTTACAGAGAACAGATCCCCCGGCACGTAGATCATCTCGCGCAGGATGCCGTTACACGGCATATGAACGCGGTGGTAGTCGCGTGGGGAGAGATAGGTGGTCGCGAAAGTCCCGTTGCGGAACAGATCCGCCATTATGTAGTTACCGGCCAGCAGCGCTTCCAGGCTGTAGTTATGGCCTTTCGCCTGCAAAATTTTGTCGTCTTCAATTTTACCCAGCTGGCTGATCACGCCGTCAGCAGGCATCACCAGCACGTTCGGGTCGGTATTCAGCGGGCGCACTTCGTCGCGCAGCGGACGCACAAAAAATTCGTTGAAGGTGCGGTAGCTTGCCGTATCCGGCTTCTGCGCTTCTTTCATGTCGACCTTGTAGTATTTCACGAACAGGTCGATGACCAGTTTGGTCAGCCAGCCCGCTCGTTTGCTCGCGCCCCAGCCCGCCAGGCGAGTGAGCCACAGTTTAGGCAGAATGTATTGAAGCGAAAGTTTAAATGAGTTTAACAAGGTAGCCTCCAGGCCATTGTTTTGTCGTTCCTGATCCGGCAGTACGCTGCCGGAACCTGAAAAAAGGGGACGATTTTAGCGACGCTTAGCTTAGTTGTCAGTTATCAGAATCAGAAAAGTTTTTACGCGTTTTTACCTGGTCCATGCTTTCGAGAATACGATGGTAATTTTCGAAACGGGTTTCCGCTATTTCACCGTTCTCCACCGCTTCGCGGATGGCGCAGCCCGGATCGTTGTCATGTTTACAGTCGCGGTATTTGCAAGCGCCTATATAGTCATGGAATTCGACAAATCCGTTGAAGATTTGTTCCGGCTCAAGATGCCAGAGACCAAATTCACGCACACCCGGGGAGTCAATCACATCGCCGCCGTGCGGGAAGTGATAGAGACGTGAGGCGGTGGTGGTGTGCTGGCCCAGCCCGGAGACGTCCGACACATCGTTGGTCAGGATTTCTTGCTGAAGGCCGAGCAGGTTGTTAAGCAGGCTCGATTTACCCACGCCAGACTGCCCTGCAAAGATACTGATGCGGTCGGTCAGCGCATCTTCTAACGGCTTCAGGCCATCTTTGGTGCGGCTGGAAACCATCAAAACGCGATAACCAATATTGCGATAGATATCCATCTGCTCATTCACAAAGGCCATGGCCTCGTCATCCAGCAGATCGATTTTATTCAGCACGATGAGCGGCTCAACCTGTAGCGTTTCGCAGGCCACAAGGTAACGGTCAATAATGTTGAGCGAAAGTTCGGGTAAAATCGCTGAAACGATCACGATCTGGTTGATATTGGCGGCAATGGGCTTTACGCCGTCGTAGAAATCAGGACGGGTCAGAACCGACGTGCGTTCATGCACGGCTTCAACGATACCTTTAACCGTTACCCCTTCCGCAGCCGCTTTGCCTGGACGCCAGACCACGCGGTCACCGGTCACCAGGGAACGGATGGTGCGACGGATATTGCAACGGTGGATGTCCCCGTCGGCAGACTCGACATCGGCATGCATACCGAAGCGGCTAATCACCACGCCTTCCGTCGCTTCGCCAAACAGGTTGTCGTCGTAATCGGGCTTCTCCGTAGTGGTTTTAAGACGGCGCTGGTGATTTGCATTCACGCGGCGCTGCTGCCCTTTGGAGAGTTTATTTTTACTCAATCGCGCTGGCTCCTGGTCGCCCATAGCGGGCAAAACCTCTATGATACACTCTAATTAATACTAGTTAACCTGCTACTGCCGGTTAAGCGAGAAGGGTGGAAAATAACATGAGCGCGGACGAAAACAACCTGATTTGGATCGATCTGGAGATGACCGGCCTGGATCCCGAGCGCGATCGCATTATTGAGATCGCCACACTGGTCACCGATGCCAACCTCAATATTCTGGCGGAAGGCCCAACGATTGCCGTGCACCAGTCCGATGACCAGCTTGCGCTGATGGATGAGTGGAACGTGCGTACCCATACTGGCAGCGGGCTGGTGGAACGCGTGAAGGCCAGCACTCTGGGCGACCGCGAAGCGGAGCTGGCGACGCTTGAGTTTCTGAAGCAGTGGGTGCCGGCAGGAAAATCGCCTATCTGTGGCAACAGCATTGGGCAGGATCGTCGTTTCCTGTTTAAGTACATGCCGGAGCTGGAGTCCTACTTCCACTACCGCTATCTGGATGTGAGCACCTTAAAAGAGCTGGCCCGCCGCTGGAAACCGGAAATTCTCGACGGCTTCACAAAGCAGGGGACGCACCAGGCAATGGACGACATCCGTGAGTCTGTTGCGGAGCTGGCGTACTATCGCGAAAACTTTATTAAGCTTTAATTTTGCGATCCGGCGCCTTGCGTGGCCGGGTTTTTGTCGCTAAATTGTTCAGCTTGCCGATTAAATAAGCACTTGAACTGAATTTCAAAAAAATCGCTTTGAGGGGGGTTGCAGCTAAACGGATTTCTCGTATAATGCGCCTCCCGTAACGACAGAGAATTACACGTTACGACAGCAACAAAAGCAGTACAGATTTGCGGGAATAGCTCAGTTGGTAGAGCACGACCTTGCCAAGGTCGGGGTCGCGAGTTCGAGTCTCGTTTCCCGCTCCAAAATTTGAAAAGTATCGCAAGATACGCCAGCACCAGAACACCCAAGCGGGAATAGCTCAGTTGGTAGAGCACGACCTTGCCAAGGTCGGGGTCGCGAGTTCGAGTCTCGTTTCCCGCTCCAAAATTTGAAAGTATCGCAAGATACGCACAGCACCAGAATACCCAAGCGGGAATAGCTCAGTTGGTAGAGCACGACCTTGCCAAGGTCGGGGTCGCGAGTTCGAGTCTCGTTTCCCGCTCCAAATTCTTCTTCTTTCCTAAATTATCCACAGCGAAATGCTTCGTTGGGGACGTTTTCTATTGTATCTGAAACACTCTTGTAAACAGAGTTATCCACAGAAACTGTGATAAATCTCAGTTGTACAAAATGTTAGCAGGGTGAATAATATCTTAGTAATTAACTGTAATCTATGAAGAAAATTTGATTTCAAAATGTTATTGAGATCACTTGACCTGTTTGCTACACCTTATGGCGCCTGAATTCTTATTTTTATTCACAGCCTGTGAATATATCACACATCCCGTGGCAGCCCTTTTTCAATCACCCTGACCAGGCGCTGTTTCTTCGGTAACTGCACTTCAACCACGCCGGCATTTCGCTTCTCAATTTGCTGCGCAATCGCCCATTCTATGTGCTCATCAAGAAGTGGGTGCTCACCTCTGCGGCTTTCGAGCGCCTGAAGATTGGCTTCATCCCATGGGGCATTACCCAGCGCAACGGCCACATTACGCAGCCAGCGCAGGTGGCCGATACGACGTATGGCGGAACCTTCCGTCACCTTCAGGAACCAGGCTTCGCTCCAGGCGAACAGTTCGATCAGCTGCGGGGCATGTAACGCCTTGCGGGGACTGAAGTCTTCTTCGTCCGTCAACTGTGAATAGCGGTTCCACGGACAAATCAGCTGGCAGTCATCACAGCCGTAGATGCGGTTGCCAATAAGCGGACGAAATTCCTCTGGAATAGCACCTTCCAGCTCGATGGTGAGATAAGAGATACAGCGGCGCGCATCAACGGTATAGGGTTCAACGATAGCGCCCGTTGGGCAGATGGTCATACAGGCCACGCAGCGGCCACACCCTTCTTCCACCGGACCGTCTACCGGCAGGGGTAAATCAATCAACAATTCACCCAGGAAAAAGAATGAGCCCGCGTCGCGGCTTAAGATAAGTGAGTGCTTACCTGTCCAGCCAAGCCCGGCTTTTTCGGCGATCGGGCGCTCAAGAATAGGCGCAGAATCGACAAAGGGTCTAAAATTCAGCGAAACACAGTGCTGCTGAATGGTTTCCCCGAGCTTTTTTAGACGGTTGCGCAGAAGTTTATGGTAATCACGTCCCAGAGCGTATCGGCTGACGTAACCCAGCGAAGGATTTTTTAGCGTGCGCGCAAAGGCCGCGTTAGCGGGCAGATAGTTCATGCGTACGCTAATGACGCGCAGCGTACCCGGCAACAGCTCGTGGGGGCGGGCACGCATCATACCGTGACGCGCCATCCACTCCATCTCGCCGTGGTATTGTTTATCCAGCCATGCCTGTAGCTTAGGCTCGCTGGCAGAGAGGTCGGTATCGGTAATACCGACCTTCTGGAAGCCCAGTTCAGCACCCCACTGTTTTATTTTTTGCGCTAATTCATTGAGATCGAGGGGCTGTGACATGACGGACCATACTGTGAAGAAAAACCCCGCAAGTATACCACATTCCATCTGGCATGCGGATGACCTCCGTCGGGCCGAAAAAGAGGCCGCAGACAGCCTCGGCGTTACCCTTTATGAACTGATGCAGCGCGCGGGCGAGGCGGCGTTTAACGTGGCGCGCACGGCTTATCCGGATGCCTCGCACTACCTGATTCTGTGCGGGCACGGCAATAACGGTGGCGATGGCTATGTGGTGGCTCGTCTTGCGGTGGCGGCGGGGCTGCGCGTCACCCTGCTGGCGCTGGAGAGCGACAAGCCGCTACCGGAAGAGGCTGGCATGGCGAGAGAGGCCTGGCTGAATGCGGGGGGCATTATTCATGCGCCTGATATCGTCTGGCCCGAGGATGTCGACGTGATTGTTGATGGTCTGCTGGGGACGGGGCTGATGCGCGCGCCTCGCGATGACGTCGCCGCGCTGATTACCCACGCTAATGCGCACCCCGCCCCGGTGGTGGCGCTGGATATTCCCTCCGGCCTGATGGCGCAAACCGGCGCGACGCCGGGCGTGTCGATTGAGGCTGCGCACACCGTGACCTTTATCGCCCTGAAGCCGGGTTTGCTTACCGGTAAAGCGCGGGATGTCGTGGGGACGTTACATCACAACGCACTGGGGCTGGAAAACTGGCTGGCTGGACAGGATACCCACATCACCCGCTTTTATGCCTCCCTGCTTGCTCAGTGGCTGCCTCCGCGCCGCCCCACATCCCATAAGGGTGATCATGGCCGGCTGCTGATTATCGGTGGCGATCATGGCACGGCAGGTGCGATTCGCATGACAGGAGAGGCCGCGTTACGCAGCGGTGCCGGATTAGTACGCGTGCTGACCCGCAGCGAAAACATTCCGCCGATTATTACCGCGCGGCCGGAGCTGATGGTCCACGAGCTTGCCCCACAGGCGATTGAAGAGGGTCTTGAGTGGGCGGACGTGGTAGTCATTGGTCCGGGCCTGGGTCAGCAGGAGTGGGGTAAACAGGCCCTGCAAAAGGCCGAGAATTTTCGTAAGCCGATGCTCTGGGATGCCGACGCGCTTAACCTTCTGGCAATAAACCCGGATACGCGTCACAATCGCATTCTGACGCCACACCCCGGCGAAGCCGCACGGCTGCTTAACTGTAGCGTGGCAGAAATTGAAAGCGATCGCTTACTTTCAGCCCAACGTCTGGTAAAACGTTACGGAGGTGTTGTCGTTTTGAAAGGGGCGGGGACCGTTATTGCCAGCGATGATGCGATGGGCATCGTTGATGCCGGTAATGCAGGCATGGCGAGCGGCGGCATGGGTGATGTGCTCTCTGGCATCATTGGCGCATTGCTCGGACAGAAACTTCCCCTTTATGATGCAGCCTGTGCTGGCTGCGTGGCCCACGGTGCGGCGGCTGACAGGCTGGCTGCTCGTTACGGAACGCGCGGTATGCTGGCCACCGATCTTTTTTGCACGCTGCGGCGTGTTGTTAACCCGGATGTGATTGACGTAGAAAATGACTAATCGAGCGATTCCTTTACCTGATGAACAAGCCACTTTAGATCTCGGCAAGCGCGTGGCGCAGGCCTGTCAGGGGGCGACCGTCATTTATCTGTATGGTGATTTAGGCGCGGGTAAAACAACCTTCAGCCGTGGTTTTTTGCAGGCGTTAGGCCATAACGGGAACGTAAAAAGCCCGACTTATACGCTAGTAGAACCGTACACGCTTGAAAATATCATGGTGTACCACTTTGATTTATATCGTCTTGCGGATCCTGAGGAGCTGGAATTTATGGGGATCCGCGATTACTTTGCCAACGACGCCATTTGCCTGGTGGAGTGGCCGCAACAAGGTGCGGGTGTGCTGCCTGGCCCGGATGTCGAAATTCACTTGGATTATCAGGCACAAGGGCGTGAGGCGCGCATCAGTGCGGTTTCCTCATCAGGCTGTTCCTTACTGGCGCGTTTAGCCGGTTGAGCGTAGGGATAACGGGATGATTAATCGCGTTAAAGATTGGGTGCTGGCTGCCACGGTCCTGCTGTGCGCGCAGGCCGGGGCGGCCAGCCTCTCGGATATTCAGGTGTCGAATGGCGATAGCCAGGCCCGTATTACGTTCAGCTTTATGGGCGATCCTGAATATGCTTTCTCACAAATCGACAGCCGCAGCGTGGCGCTCGATATTAAACAGACCGGGGTGATCCAGGGGCTGCCGCTCCAGTTCAGCGGCAACAATCTGGTGAAAAGCATCCGTTCGGGGACGCCGAAGGATGCACAGTCTCTGCGTCTGGTGGTCGATCTCACCGAAAAGGGCAAGACGAAGGCGGTTAAGCAGCAAAACGGCGCCAATTATACGGTGGTCTTTACCATTAATGCTGATGTTCCGCCGCCGCCACCGCCTGCACCTGTTGTAGCAAAACGCGTGGAGGCGCCGGTTTATACCCCAAGGCCGTCTGAGCCAGCCCGTAATCCGTTTAAATCACAAAATGACCGACTTACCGCCGTGACCAGCAGCAACACGGTGACGCGTCCGGCGGTCAGCGCGCGGCGTACGCCGGTCAGTGGCGACAAAGTGATTATCGCCATCGACGCCGGACACGGCGGGCAAGATCCTGGCGCGATTGGCCCGGGCGGCACGCGGGAGAAAAACGTCACTATCGCCATTGCCCGTAAGCTGCGTGCGCTTCTGAATGACGATCCGATGTTCAAAGGGGTCATGACCCGCGACGGAGATTACTTTATTTCAGTGATGGGACGCTCGGATGTGGCGCGTAAGCAAAACGCCAACTTCCTGGTGTCGATTCACGCGGATGCTGCGCCGAACCGTAACGCCACCGGCGCGTCGGTATGGGTACTGTCGAACCGTCGTGCCAACAGTGAAATGGCGAACTGGCTTGAAGAGCACGAGAAGCAGTCTGAACTGTTAGGCGGGGCAGGCGATGTGCTGGCAAACAGCCAGGCCGATCCGTATCTCAGCCAGGCGGTGCTGGATTTACAGTTCGGTCATTCTCAGCGCGTCGGGTATGATGTCGCCACTAACGTACTCAACCAGCTGCAAAGCGTCGGATCGCTGCATAAGCGTCGTCCGGAACATGCGAGCCTCGGTGTCCTGCGTTCGCCGGATATTCCGTCGATTCTGGTAGAGACGGGTTTTATCAGTAATCACGGTGAAGAGCGTTTACTGGGAAGCGACAGCTATCAGCAGCAAATTGCTGAAGCGATTTATAACGGTCTGCGTAAATACTTTGACGCGCATCCGCTTCAGTCTGCGCCGCAGGGCGGGGCAGCCCAGACGGCAAGCGCCGCGCTGCCGGGTGAGATGACCGCGACTAATTAAGGAGAGTTCATGCCGATTCAGGTTCTACCGCCGCAGCTCGCGAACCAAATCGCCGCCGGTGAGGTGGTGGAACGCCCTGCATCGGTGGTGAAAGAGCTGGTGGAAAACAGCCTCGATGCAGGGGCGACCCGCATTGATATCGATATTGAACGCGGGGGCGCAAAGCTTATCCGCATTCGTGATAACGGCTGTGGCATCAAAAAGGACGAGCTGGCGCTGGCGCTGGCGCGTCATGCCACCAGTAAAATTGCGTCACTTGACGATCTGGAAGCGATTATCAGCCTGGGTTTTCGCGGCGAAGCGCTGGCCAGTATCAGCTCCGTTTCCCGCTTAACGTTGACCTCCCGCACGGCCGACCAGCAGGAAGCCTGGCAGGCCTACGCCGAAGGGCGCGATATGGACGTCACGGTTAAACCAGCGGCGCACCCGGTAGGCACCACGCTTGAAGTGCTGGATCTTTTCTATAACACGCCCGCCCGGCGCAAGTTTATGCGAACCGAGAAGACCGAATTCGGACATATCGACGAGATCATCCGCCGCATCGCGCTGGCACGCTTTGATGTCACTCTTAACCTCAGTCATAACGGTAAGGTGATGCGTCAGTACCGGGCAGTGGCGGAAGGCGGGCAAAAGGAGCGTCGGCTGGGCGCCATCTGCGGCACGCCGTTCCTGGAAAAAGCGCTGGCCATTGAGTGGCAGCATGGCGATTTGGCCCTGCGCGGCTGGGTTGCCGATCCGAACGCCAGTAGCGCCGCGTTTGCTGAGATTCAGTACTGCTACGTCAACGGTCGAATGATGCGCGACCGTCTGATTAACCACGCCATTCGCCAGGCCTGTGAAGATAAGCTCGGCGCCGATCAAAAGCCCGCCTTTGTGCTTTATCTGGAGATCGACCCGCACCAGGTGGATGTGAACGTCCATCCCGCCAAGCACGAGGTGCGTTTCCACCAGTCGCGTCTGGTGCATGATTTTATCTATCAGGGCGTCGTTAGCGTTTTGCAGAAGCAGGCTGAGCCAACGCTGCCGCTGGAAAACGACATTCCTGCACCGCGATCGCTGCCAGAAAATCGCGTGGCGGCCGGACGTAACCATTTCGCTGAACCCGCAGCCGCGCGCGAACCAGTGGCTCCGCGTTTTTCGTCAGCGGGAAGCGCACCGCGCCCGACGGGCGCCAACTACCCAAATGCCCAGCCGGGGTATCAAAAGCAGCAAGGGGCGTTGTACCGTAAATTGCTGGACACCCCAGCCGTGGAACGGAAAGAACATATTGAGGTATCGCCGTCTTCCCTTGACGGACATAGCCAGAGTTTTGGCCGGGTATTGACGATTGTCGCCCCGGACATGGCACTGCTTGAACGCGAGGGGAAATTGATGCTGCTGGCGTTGCCGGTAGCGGAACGCTGGCTTAAACAGGCGCAACTGACGCCAGGGGAAAACGCCGCCTGTGCTCAGCCGTTACTGATCCCGGTTCGGTTGAAAATAAACCATGAAGAAACAGGGGTTTTGCAGCGTGCCCAGGCGCTTCTTGCCGAAATGGGGATTGAAATCGTACTGGACGCGCAGCATGTGACAATTCGCGCAGTGCCTTTACCCTTACGCCAACAAAATTTACAAAACTTGATTCCTGAACTGATAGGCTACCTGGCGCAACAAACAACGTTTGATGCCGCCGATACCGCGCAGTGGATCGCCCGCCATCTGGCCAGCGAACATTCGCCGTGGAGTATGGCGCAGGCGATTAACGTTCTGGCAGAGGTGGAACGCCTCTGTCCACAACTGGTGAAAGCGCCGCCAGGTGGTTTGTTACAACCTGTTGATTTAAAAACGGCGATGACCGCCCTGAAACATGACTGATGTAAGTAAGGCGAGCCTGCCAAAGGCGATTTTTTTAATGGGGCCAACGGCCTCCGGTAAAACGGCGTTAGCCATTGAGTTACGTAAAGTTTTGCCAGTAGAGTTGATTAGCGTTGATTCAGCCCTCATTTACCGAGGAATGGACATCGGCACGGCGAAGCCCAACGCAGACGAACTGCGTGCGGCACCGCACCGTTTACTGGATATTCTCGACCCGGCACAGGCTTACTCCGCAGCAGATTTTCGCCGCGACGCCTTAGCTGAGATGGCCGAGATTACCGCCGCGGGACGCATACCGCTGTTAGTTGGCGGCACGATGCTCTACTTTAAGGCGCTGCTGGAGGGGTTATCGCCTCTGCCATCGGCCGATCCGGAAGTGAGAGCGAAGATTGAGCGGCAGGCGGCAGAGCAGGGGTGGGACGTTTTGCACAGGCAACTGGAAGAGATTGACCCGGTTGCCGCAGCGCGGATCCACCCAAACGATCCGCAAAGGCTTTCCCGGGCACTGGAAGTTTTTTTCATTTCGGGTAAAACTTTAACGGAACTGACGCAAACGTCAGGAGACGCTCTGCCGTATCAGGTGCATCAGTTCGCCATCGCCCCGGCGAGCCGTGAACTGCTCCATCAACGAATTGAGCAGCGTTTTCATCAGATGTTGGCTTCAGATTTTGAAGCAGAAGTGCGGGCGCTTTTTGCCCGTGGAGATTTGCATACGGACATGCCTTCCATTCGTTGTGTGGGATACCGCCAGATGTGGTCGTATCTTGAAGGCGAGATTTCATACGATGAAATGGTTTATCGAGGTGTTTGCGCCACGAGACAGTTAGCGAAGCGCCAGATCACCTGGTTGCGCGGTTGGGAGGGGGTTCACTGGTTAGACAGTGAAAAACCACAACAGGCGTTAAACGAAGTGATTGAGGTTATTGGTGATATCGCTGACTGAATGTGTACAATTAAGCCGTATCGTGCGCAATTTTTCAGAATCGCAAGGTTCTAAGTACAAAACAAGCATATAAGGAAAAGATAGAATGGCTAAGGGGCAATCTTTACAAGATCCGTTCCTGAACGCATTGCGTCGGGAGCGTGTTCCAGTTTCTATTTATTTGGTGAATGGTATTAAGCTGCAAGGTCAGATTGAGTCTTTCGATCAGTTCGTGATCCTGTTGAAAAACACGGTCAGCCAGATGGTCTATAAGCACGCGATTTCTACTGTTGTTCCGTCCCGTCCGGTATCTCATCACAGCAATAACGCTGGCGGCGGCACTGGCAGTAACTACCATCATGGCAGCAACGCGCAGGGTTCATCTGCTCCTGCGCAGGACAGCGAAGAAACCGAATAAGGTTTTGGGCTGTTTTCCACACGGGGAGCCAGGGATCCTGCGTTCCCCGCTGATCTTTTTAGAGAGGTTTACGCTTGTTTGACCGTTATGACGCCGGTGAGCAGGCGGTGCTGGTACACATCTATTTTTCGCAAGACAAAGATATGGAAGACCTCCAGGAGTTTGAATCTCTGGTCTCTTCCGCCGGTGTCGAAGCAATGCAGGTGATTACCGGTAGCCGTAAAGCGCCGCACCCGAAGTACTTTGTTGGTGAAGGTAAAGCAGTTGAAATTGCGGATGCCGTAAAAGCAACCGGCGCATCAGTCGTGCTGTTTGATCATGCGCTGTCTCCGGCTCAGGAACGTAACCTGGAAGCTCTCTGCGAATGTCGTGTTATCGATCGCACGGGGTTGATCTTAGATATTTTTGCTCAGCGTGCGCGTACCCACGAGGGTAAGTTGCAGGTTGAGCTGGCGCAGTTGCGCCATCTGGCGACGCGTCTGGTGCGTGGCTGGACACACCTTGAAAGACAAAAAGGCGGGATTGGTTTACGTGGCCCGGGTGAAACCCAGCTCGAAACCGACCGTCGTTTGCTGCGTGGCCGTATAACCCAGATCCTTTCTCGTCTGGAGCGTGTCGAGAAACAGCGCGAACAGGGGCGTCGGGCGCGAACCAAAGCCGACATCCCAACGGTGTCGCTGGTGGGCTATACCAACGCCGGTAAATCCACCCTGTTTAACCAGATAACCGAGGCCCAGGTGTATGCCGCAGACCAGCTGTTTGCGACCCTGGACCCTACGCTGCGCCGTATTGACGTCGCAGACGTCGGTGAAACGGTACTGGCGGATACCGTAGGGTTTATCCGCCATCTGCCGCACGATCTGGTGGCGGCGTTTAAAGCGACCTTGCAGGAGACGCGTCAGGCGACCCTGCTGCTGCACGTGATTGATGCGGCTGACGTACGCGTGCAGGAGAACATCGACGCGGTGAATGTGGTGCTCGAAGAGATTGACGCCCACGAAATTCCCACTTTGTTGGTGATGAACAAGATCGATATGCTGGACGATTTCGAACCGCGTATTGACCGAGATGAAGAGAACAAACCAATTCGGGTCTGGCTATCTGCTCAGGCCGGGATTGGTGTGCCACTGCTTTTCCAGGCTTTGACAGAACGTCTTTCCGGTGAGGTAGCTCAGCACACGCTGCGACTGCCGCCACAGGAAGGCAGGCTGCGTAGCCGGTTTTATCAGCTTCAGGCGATAGAAAAAGAGTGGATGGAGGATGACGGCAGCGTGGGGATGCAGGTGCGTATGCCGATCGTTGACTGGCGTCGCCTCTGTAAACAAGAACCTGCGCTGGCGGACTATATCGTCTGATCAGAAAGGGGAAGCCTGAAAAATTCGCCCTTGCATAACAAATATGGAGCATATACATGGCGTGGAATCAGCCCGGTAATAACGGACAGGACCGCGACCCGTGGGGAAGCAGCAATAATCAAGGCGGCAACTCTGGGGGAAATGGCAACAAAGGTGGTCGCGAGCAGGGGCCGCCGGATCTGGATGATATCTTCCGCAAACTGAGCAAAAAGCTTGGTGGCCTTGGCGGAGGAAAAGGTTCTGGCTCGGGTGGCAACTCCACTCAGAGTCCGCGCCCGCCTATGGGTGGCCGCGTAGTAAGCATTGTGGCCGCGGCGGTAGTCATCATCTGGGCAGCCAGCGGGTTCTACACCATTAAAGAAGCAGAGCGCGGCGTGGTAACCCGTTTCGGTAAGTTCAGCCATCTGGTTGAGCCGGGCCTGAACTGGAAACCGACCTTCATTGATAACGTGACCGCAGTGAACGTGGAGTCCGTCCGTGAACTGGCGGCGTCTGGCGTGATGTTGACCTCTGACGAAAACGTGGTGCGCGTTGAGATGAACGTCCAGTACCGCGTGACCGATCCTGAGCGTTATCTGTTTAGCGTGACCAGCGCGGATGACAGCCTGCGTCAGGCGACCGACAGCGCCCTGCGTGGCGTGATCGGTAAATACACCATGGACCGTATCCTGACCGAAGGTCGTACCGTTATTCGTAGCGATACCCAGCGCGAGCTGGAAGAGACCATCCGTCCGTACAACATGGGTATTACCCTGCTGGACGTCAACTTCCAGGCTGCACGTCCGCCGGAAGAGGTGAAAGCGGCGTTTGACGATGCGATTGCCGCGCGTGAAAACGAACAGCAGTACATCCGTGAAGCGGAAGCGTACACCAACGAAGTTCAGCCGCGTGCAAACGGTCAGGCGCAGCGTATTCTGGAAGAAGCGCGCGCGTATAAGACCCAGACCATCTTGGAAGCACAGGGTGAAGTGGCTCGCTTCGCGAAGATCCTGCCGGAATATAAAGCCGCGCCGGAAATTACCCGTGAGCGTCTCTATATCGAGACCATGGAAAAAGTGCTGAGCCATACGCGTAAAGTGCTGGTTAACGACAACAAAGGCGGAAACCTGATGGTCCTGCCGCTGGATCAGATGCTTAAAGGCGGTTCTGCACCGGCAGCAAAAGACAACAGCGGAGCCAACAACCTGCTGCGTCTGCCGCCAGCCTCGTCTGGTAGCTCCAGCGCGAACACAACGCCTTCTTCGAACGATGGTGACATTATGGACCAACGCCGTGCTAACGCGCAGCGTAACGACTACCAGCGTCAGGGGGAATAAGGATGCGTAAGTCAGTTATTGCGATCATCATCATCGCACTGGTCGTGCTCTACACCTCCATCTTTGTGGTGAAAGAGGGCGAACGTGGGATCAAGTTCCAGTTTAGCAGCGTCGTGCGTGACGGCGACAAGCGTCCGGTGATCTACGAGCCGGGTCTGCACTTCAAGGTGCCTTTCATTCAGTCAGTCAAAACGCTCGACGCACGTATCCAGACCATGGATAACCAGGCCGACCGTTTCGTGACTAAAGAGAAGAAAGACCTGATCGTTGATTCCTACATCAAATGGCGCATCAGCGACTTCAGCCGCTACTTCCTGGCAACCGGCGGTGGTGACGTTTCTCAGGCAGAAGTGCTGCTGAAACGTAAGTTCTCTGACCGTCTGCGTTCTGAAATTGGTCGTCTGGATGTAAAAGACATCGTGACCGACTCCCGAGGTCGTCTGACCCTGGAAGTGCGTGATGCGTTGAACTCAGGTACAGCGGGTACCGAAGACGAAGTGGAAACACCGGCAGCGGATGACGCGATTGCCAAAGCGGCTGAACGCGTTCAGGCTGAAACCAACGGTAAAGTACCGGTGATCAACCCGAACAGTATGGCTGCACTGGGTATCGAAGTGGTTGACGTGCGTATCAAGCAGATCAACCTGCCAGCGGAGGTGTCCGAGGCGATCTACAACCGTATGCGCGCCGAGCGTGAAGCGGTAGCCCGTCGTCACCGTTCACAGGGTCAGGAAGAGGCCGAGAAACTGCGTGCCGCAGCGGACTACGAAGTGACCAAGACGCTGGCGGAATCTGAGCGTCAGGGCCGTATCCTGCGTGGTGAAGGCGATGCCGAAGCCGCGAAGCTGTTTGCCGATGCCTTCAGCCAGGATCCCGACTTCTACGCCTTTATCCGTAGCCTGCGTGCTTACGAGAATAGCTTCCAGAGCAACCAGGATGTGATGGTACTCAGCCCGGACAGCGATTTCTTCCGTTATATGAAGACGCCGACTAACGCAACGCGATAAACTCAGGCTCGTTTGAGTATTCAAACCACCGCTCTTCACGGAGCGGTGGTTTTCTTTTATAAGGATGAAAAATGAATTCAACGATCTGGCTTGCACTGGCTTTGGTTTTGGTGCTGGAAGGCCTCGGCCCGATGCTCTATCCACGCGCATGGCGACGGATGATCGCGACAATGAGCCAACTTCCGGACAATATTTTGCGTCGTTTTGGTGGTGGACTTGTGGTTGCCGGTATCGTTATCTACTACATGTTGAGGAAAACGATTGGCTGATCAAAAACTAACCGCAATCGGCATATTTTAGGGTCAAAAAGTGCTGTATATCTGAAAAAGCGATGGTAGAATCCATTTTTAAGCAAACGGTGATTTTGAAAAAAATGGGTAACAACGTCGTCGTACTGGGCACCCAATGGGGTGACGAAGGTAAAGGGAAGATTGTCGATCTTCTGACTGAACGGGCTAAATATGTTGTACGCTACCAGGGCGGTCACAACGCAGGCCATACTCTCGTAATCAACGGTGAAAAAACCGTCCTCCATCTTATTCCATCAGGCATTCTTCGCGAAAACGTCACTAGCATCATCGGTAACGGCGTTGTGCTGTCTCCAGCTGCGCTGATGAAAGAGATGAAAGGTCTGGAAGACCGTGGTATCCCTGTTCGTGAGCGTCTGCTGCTCTCCGAAGCCTGCCCGCTGATCCTGGACTATCATGTGGCGCTGGACGTGGCGCGTGAAAAAGCGCGTGGCGCGAAAGCGATCGGCACTACCGGTCGTGGCATCGGCCCGGCATACGAAGATAAAGTGGCTCGTCGCGGTCTGCGTGTGGGCGACCTCTTCGACAAAGCGACCTTCGCTGAAAAACTGAAAGAAGTGATGGAATATCACAACTTCCAGCTGGTGAATTTCTATAAAGCCGAAGCCGTTGACTACCAGAAAGTGCTGGATGACGTCATGGCGATTGCTGACATTCTGACCGGCATGGTTGTTGATGTGTCCGATCTGCTGGACCAGGCGCGCAAGCGTGGCGATTTCGTCATGTTTGAAGGTGCGCAGGGTACCCTGCTGGACATCGACCACGGTACCTATCCGTATGTAACGTCCTCTAACACCACCGCGGGTGGCGTGGCAACCGGCTCCGGCCTGGGCCCACGTTATGTGGATTACGTTCTGGGCATCATCAAAGCATACTCCACTCGCGTGGGTGCGGGTCCATTCCCGACGGAGCTGTTTGATGAAACCGGCGAGTTCCTCTGCAAGCAGGGTAACGAGTTTGGCGCAACCACCGGTCGTCGTCGTCGTACCGGCTGGCTGGACGCCGTTGCCGTGCGTCGTGCTGTGCAGATCAACTCCCTGTCTGGCTTCTGCCTGACCAAGCTGGACGTACTGGACGGCCTGAAAGAAGTGAAAATCTGCGTGGGCTACCGTCTGCCAGATGGTCGCGAAGTGACTACCACTCCGCTGGCCGCTGACGACTGGGAAGGCATTGAGCCAATCTACGAAACCATGCCGGGCTGGTCTGAGACCACCTTCGGTGTGAAAGAACGTAGTGGCCTGCCAAAAGCTGCGCTGGACTACATTAAGCGTATTGAAGAACTGACCGAAGTGCCGATCGATATTATTTCTACCGGCCCGGATCGTACTGAAACGATGATCCTGCGCGACCCGTTCGACGCATAATCTTCGTGACTGCTGGCCTGCGGGGAAACCCGTAGGCCGGATAAGCGCAGCGCCATCCGGCGACCGCTCCTGGATCTCCGCTTTTTCGCCCCGTCTGTCAAATAAATTAGCCGCTAACTATCTGGCTGGTTTATCATCATTAATGAATATCTCTGCGGTTTGACCGCGTTTTCCCTTTTTCCTGAGGTTGATGTGCAGTTAACAAGTTTCACCGATTACGGCTTACGCGCGCTGATTTACATGGCGTCGTTACCCGATGGGAAGATGACCAGCATCTCTGAAGTCACAGAGGTGTACGGTGTGTCCCGTAATCATATGGTCAAAATAATCAATCAACTTAGTCGTGCCGGATACGTTGCTGCCGTCCGCGGGAAGAATGGAGGGATCCGTCTCGGTAAACCGGCACAGAGTATCCGTATCGGCGATGTGGTACGTGAACTGGAGCCGCTATCTCTGGTGAACTGTAGCAGCGCGTTTTGCCACATTACGCCCGCTTGCCGCCTGAAGCAGGCGCTTTCAAAGGCCGTGCAAAGTTTTCTCAAGGAACTGGATAACTACACGCTGGCCGATTTGGTTGAAGAGAATCAACCGCTTTATAAATTATTGCTGGTGGAATGAAGAAAATTTCCACCGGAGCTGACAACGGAGGAACCGACATGTCACAAGATCCTTTCCAGGAACGCGAAGCCGAAAAATACGCGAATCCTATCCCCAGCCGCGAGTTCATCATTGAACACTTAACAAAACGCGAAAAACCCGCCAATCGTGAAGAACTTGCCGTTGAATTAAACATTGAGGGTGAAGAGCAAATTGAAGCCCTTCGCCGCCGCCTGCGCGCCATGGAGCGCGACGGCCAGCTGGTCTTTACTCGTCGCCAGTGCTACGCGCTGCCAGAACGCCTCGATCTGCTGAAAGGCACCGTTATTGGTCATCGCGATGGCTTCGGCTTCCTGCGCGTGGAAGGCCGTAAAGACGACCTGTACCTCTCATCCGAACAGATGAAGATGTGTATTCACGGCGACCAGATCCTGGCGCAGCCGCTGGGTGCAGATCGTAAAGGCCGCCGCGAAGCGCGCGTGGTCCGCGTGCTGGTGCCGAAAACCAGCCAGATTGTAGGCCGTTACTTTACCGATGCGGGCGTAGGCTTTGTGGTGCCGGACGATAGCCGTCTGAGCTTCGACATTCTCATCCCGCCTGAAGAGGTGATGGGCGCACGCATGGGCTTTGTGGTAGTGGTTGAACTTACCCAGCGCCCGACCCGCCGTACCAAAGCGGTAGGTAAAATCGTCGAAGTGCTGGGCGATAACATGGGCACCGGCATGGCCGTTGATATGGCGCTGCGCACCCATGAAATTCCTTACGTCTGGCCGAAAGCGGTTGAAGACCAGATCGAAAACCTGCGTGAAGAAGTGCCGGAAGAGTCCAAAGCAGGCCGCGTGGATCTGCGCGATCTGCCGCTGGTCACCATTGATGGTGAAGACGCCCGCGACTTCGATGATGCCGTGTACTGTGAGAAAAAACGCGGTGGCGGCTGGCGTCTGTGGGTGGCTATCGCGGATGTGAGTTATTACGTACGTCCACACACGCCGCTGGATAACGAAGCGCGCAGCCGCGGTACGTCAGTATACTTCCCGTCGCAGGTTGTACCGATGCTGCCAGAAGTGCTCTCTAACGGCCTGTGTTCCCTCAACCCGCAGGTGGACCGCCTGTGTATGGTCTGCGAAATGACCATCTCCAGCAAGGGACGTCTGACGGGCTATAAGTTCTACGAAGCGGTGATGAGTTCTCATGCGCGCCTGACCTATACCAAGGTCTGGCATATGTTGCAGGGCGATCAGGATCTTCGCGAACAGTACGCGCCGCTGGTCAAACACATCGAAGAGCTGCACAACCTCTACAAAACGCTGGATCAGGCGCGCGAAGAGCGCGGTGGGATCTCGTTTGAGAGTGAAGAAGCGAAATTCATCTTTAACGCTGAGCGTCGTATCGAGCGAATCGAGCAGACTCAGCGTAACGATGCGCACAAGCTGATTGAAGAGTGTATGATCCTGGCGAACATCTCGGCGGCACGTTTCGTTGAGAAAGCCAAAGAGCCTGCGCTGTTCCGTATTCACGATAAGCCAACCACGGAAGCCGTAACCTCGTTCCGTTCCGTGCTGGCCGAACTCGGCCTGGAACTGCCTGGCGGCAATAAGCCTGAGCCACGCGATTATGCCGAGCTGCTGGAATCCATCAGCGATCGTCCTGACGCGGAAATGCTGCAAACCATGCTGCTGCGTTCCATGAAGCAGGCGATTTACGATCCGGAAAACCGGGGCCACTTTGGTCTGGCGTTACAGTCGTATGCGCACTTTACCTCGCCGATTCGCCGTTATCCGGATCTGTCCCTGCACCGTGCGATCAAGTATCTGCTGGCGCACGAGCAAGGTCACAAAGGCAATACGACCGAAACCGGTGGGTATCACTACTCCATGGAAGAGATGCTGCAACTGGGCCAGCACTGTTCCATGACCGAGCGTCGTGCGGATGAAGCAACGCGCGACGTGGCGGACTGGCTGAAGTGTGACTTTATGCTGGATCAGGTGGGTAACGTCTTTAAAGGTGTGATTGCCAGCGTCACCGGCTTTGGCTTCTTCGTACGTCTGGATGAGCTGTTTATCGACGGTCTGGTGCACGTTTCCAGCCTTGATAACGATTACTACCGCTTCGACCAGGTCGGACAACGTCTGATCGGTGAATCCGGCGGTCAGACCTACCGTCTGGGCGATCGGGTGGAAGTGAAGGTAGAAGCCGTGAATATGGACGACCGTAAAATCGACTTCAGCCTCATCTCCAGCGAACGGGCTCCGCGTAACGTCGGGAAAACCGAGCGTGAGAAAGCGAAAAAAGGCGGCAACGGTAAAGCGGGCGGCAAGCGACGTCAGGCAGGTAAAAGAGTAAACTTTGAGCCAGACAGCGCCTTCCGTGGCGAGAAGCAGCAGAAGCCCAAGGCGGCGAAAAAAGACGCTCGTAAAGCGAAAAAACCGTCGACCAAGACCCAAAAAATAGCGGCCGCAACCAAAGCGAAGCGCGCGGCGAAGAAACAGCAGGCGGAGTAATTTCCCCTCACCCTGACCCTCTCCCCAACGGGGAGAGGGAAAATATTTATTACGAGAACCATCAATGAGTGAAATGATTTACGGCATCCACGCGGTGCAGGCCCTGCTGGAGCGCGCGCCGGAGCGTTTTCAGGAAGTTTTTATTCTGAAAGGGCGTGAAGACAAACGTCTGATGCCGCTGATCCACGCGCTGGAAGCGCAGGGCGTCGTGATCCAGCTGGCGAACCGCCAGTATCTGGATGAGAAAAGCGAAGGTGCTGTACACCAGGGCATTATCGCGCGCGTGAAGCCGGGCCGTCAGTATCAGGAGAACGATCTGCCGGATCTGATCGCTGAGCTGGATAACCCGTTTTTCCTGATCCTCGATGGCGTAACCGACCCGCACAACCTGGGCGCGTGCCTGCGTAGCGCCGATGCAGCAGGCGTGCATGCGGTGATTGTGCCAAGAGATCGTTCCGCGCAGCTTAACGCTACCGCTAAAAAAGTGGCCTGCGGCGCGGCGGAAAACGTTCCGCTGATCCGCGTGACTAACCTGGCGCGCACCATGCGTCTGTTGCAGGAAGAGAATATCTGGATCGTCGGCACGGCCGGTGAAGCGGATCACACTCTGTATCAGAGCAAAATGACCGGCCGTATGGCGCTGGTGATGGGGGCAGAAGGTGAAGGCATGCGTCGCCTGACCCGCGAGCACTGCGATGAGCTGATCAGCATTCCGATGGCGGGCAGCGTATCGTCCCTGAACGTTTCTGTTGCGACGGGTATCTGCCTGTTTGAAGCGGTGCGTCAGCGCGGGTAGCCTGTTGTGCCGGGTGGCGGCTTCGCCTTACCCGGCCTACAAAAGCATGGTACCGTAGGCCCGGTAAGCGCAGCGCCACCGGGCAACAATCTCACTCCTCTAACGACCGCAAATGGTCATCCTTTCTCAGCGTCATCAGCGCGAAAATACTCACCACCGCCGTTGCCATCACGTAGTACGCCGGAATATCCAGATTGCCCGTCTCTTTAATCAGCCCGGTAATGATCAGCCCCGCACAGCCCGAGAAGATCGCATTCGACAGAGAATAGGCCAGCCCCAGCCCGGTATAACGCACGCGCGTCGGGAACATCTCAGACAGCATTGCCGGCCCCGGCCCTGCCAGCATCCCAACCAGACCTCCAGCAATCAGCACCACAATCGCTTTGACAGCCAGCGTGCTGGACTCCGCCTGCAAAATTTTCAGCAGCGGCAGGGCGAGGATCAGCAGGAGCACGGTGGCGATAATCATCACCGTCCGCCGCCCGATCCTGTCGCTCAGCATGCCCGACGGAATGATCGTGAGCGCAAACCCAATGTTAGAAATCACCGCAATCAGCAGCGCCTGGTTAAAACCGGTGTGCAGCGCAGATTGCAGATAGGTCGGCATAATCACCAGATAAGTATAACCCGCCGCAGACCAGACCATCACGCGACCAATGCCCATCAGAATGGTTTTGAACGTGGCGGCGGTGCTGGCCTGAGTAACAACCGGTTTTTCCCGTTGCTGCACAAAGCTCGGTGTCTCTTCCATGCTTACCCGCAGCCATAGCGCGACCGCACCCATCGGCAACGCCAGGAAGAACGGAATGCGCCAGCCCCAGTCGTGCAAGGCTTCAGGGGAGAGAAGGGCAGAGAGCAACGCGACAATGCCTGCGCCTGCTAACAGCCCGAGCGCCACGGTGAAGGACTGCCATGCCCCGTAAAGACCGCGCTTGCCGCGCGGGGCGAACTCCGTCATCAACGAGACCGCGCCGCCATACTCACCGCCCGCAAACAGTCCTTGCAGAATACGCAGGAGTGTAACGATCAGCGGCGCGGCAATCCCGATACTGGCGTAGACCGGCACAATACCGATGGCAGCGGTGGCGAGCGTCATCAATACCAGCACAATAATCAGCGTCGGTTTACGGCCAATCCTGTCGCCAATGCGGCCAAAGACCACCGCACCCAGCGGGCGGAAGAAGAAAGCGATGGCGAATGAGGCCCAGGTGAGGATCAGGCTGGTGAGCTCCGCTTCCCCCTCAAGCTGGAAGAAGTTTCTGGCAATCACCGTTGCCAGAAAACCATAGACCGCAAATTCATACCACTCGATGAAATTACCGATGGAGCCTGCAATTAATGCACGCTTGTGCGCATCCTGTTGCATAACGATCCTCACAAAAACGGGGTAAGAATAAATTATTCAGCATTAGTGAGGTAAGGAAATAGTTTATTCTTATGTTCTGTGAGCTATTTCACGAATGATATCAACACGATCGTCATCGTGTGACCCCCCTCCCATGCAGCGTGCATGCCCTCTGTCCATACTTATCTTTATTGCCAATGAAAGGAGGGAGACAGCATGCACTGGCAGACACATACCGTTTTTAATCAACCTGCACCGCTATCGAACAGCAACCTTTTTCTCTCTGATTGCGCCCTGCGCGATGCGGTAGCGCGCGAAGGGGCTGAGTGGGATGTGGATCTTCTTGCCAGCATCGGCCAGCAGTTGGGTACGGCAGAGTCGCTGGAGCTGGGCAGACTGGCGAACGTTAATCCGCCGGAGCTGCTGCGTTATGACGCCACGGGAGCGAGGCTGGATGACGTCCGCTTTCATCCGGCATGGCATCTTCTGATGCAGGGGCTTTGCGCCAACCGGGTGCACAACCTGGCGTGGGAGGAGGAGGCGCGGAAAGGATCGTTCGTCGCCAGGGCCGCGCGTTTCGTACTTCATGCTCAGGTGGAGGCGGGAACGCTTTGCCCGGTGACCATGACCTTTGCGGCCACGCCGCTGTTGCAACGGTCGCTGCCCAAACCGTTTCATGAGTGGTTAACGCCGCTGATGAGCGATCGCTACGACCCCCATCTTGCGCCGGGGGCGCAAAAGCGCGGCCTGCTGATCGGCATGGGGATGACGGAAAAGCAGGGCGGTTCGGACGTACTCAGTAATACTACCAAAGCAGAGAAATGCAGCGATGGCAGTTACCGGCTGGTGGGGCACAAATGGTTTTTCTCCGTGCCGCAGAGCGATGCGCATCTGGTGCTGGCGCAGGCGAAGGGCGGGTTGTCCTGCTTTTTTGTCCCGCGTTTCTTACCCGACGGGCAACGTAATGCCGTGCACCTTGAGCGTCTGAAGGACAAGCTCGGCAACCGCTCAAATGCCAGCAGTGAGGCTGAATTTCTTGATGCTTCCGGCTGGCTGCTGGGCGAAGAGGGGGAAGGCGTCCGGCAAATTCTGAAGATGGGCGGGCTGACGCGCTTTGACTGCGCGCTGGGCAGCCACGGACTGATGCGCCGTGCGCTCTCTGTGGCGCTTTATCATGCCCATCAGCGGCAGACCTTCGGCAAAAATCTGATCGACCAGCCGTTAATGCGCGACGTGCTAAGCCGTATGGCGCTGGTGCTGGAGGGACACACGGCACTGCTGTTCCGACTCGCCCGGGCGTGGGACAACCGCAACGACCCACAGGAAGCCGCATGGGCGCGGCTTTTCACTCCGGCGGCAAAATACAGCGTCTGCAAAGCGGGTATACCGTTTGTGGCAGAGGCAATGGAGGTGCTGGGCGGTGCAGGCTATTGCGAAGAGAGTGAGCTTCCGCGGTTGTACCGTGAAATGCCCGTCAACAGCATCTGGGAAGGCTCTGGCAATATTATGTGCCTGGATGTACTGCGCGTGCTGGCGAAGCAGCCGGGCATTCTCGACCTGCTCGCCGATGATTTCGCGCAGGTCAAAGGTCAGGACAGGCACTTCGATCGCAGCTGGCGTCAGCTACAGCAGAAGCTGCGGAAACCGCAGGAAGCGCAGGGCAGGGAGATCGCGCAGCAGCTCTTTTTACTCGGGGCCGGAAGTCAAATGCTGCGGCACGCATCGCCGCCCGTGGCGCAGGCGTGGTGCCGCATGATGCTGGATACCCGGGGCGGCACGCTGATGAGCGAGCAGGTGCAAAACGACCTGCTGCTGCGCGCCACGGGCCGGGTCGGTTAAGCCTTCAGCTGGAACAGGCTCACCAGCCGGGTGAGATGTGAACCCTTCTCGCGCAGCGTCTGTGCTGTCTGCTCGCTGCGTGAGATGCGATCGGCATTGATGTGCGATGCCTCACCGATGTGCGTCATCGCCAGATTCACCTGGCCAATTCCCGCCGACTGCTCGCGGGAGGCGTGGTTGATCTCGGTGACAAGCTGGCTGATGTTATCGATATGAACAATGATGGCATCCATTGCCAGACGCGTCTGCTCAGACAACGCATGGCCTTCGCTCACCTTGTTCAGCGTGTCGCCAATCAGCTGTTCAATCTCTTTTACCGCGTTGGCGCTGCGTGCGGCCAGGGCGCGTACCTCTTGCGCCACCACTGCGAAACCTTTCCCGTGCTCGCCCGCCCGAGCCGCCTCAACCGCCGCATTGAGCGCCAGGATATTGGTCTGGAAAGCGATGGACTCAATCACGCGGGTGATGTCTTCAATGCGTTTCGATGCATCGCGAATATCATCCATGGTGGAGACTGCGTGGGTCACCGTCTCTCCACCCTGATGCACCGCGCGCGAGGTTTCACCCACCAGCTGCTGCGTTTGCTCCATGTTGGCGGCATTTTGCTGCACGGTGGCGGCTAATTGCTCCATGCTGGCGGAGGTCTCCTCAACGCTGCTGGCCTGCTTGTTGATCTGTTCAGATATCTCGCCGGTGTCTGAAGCCAGCGCGTTAGTCCCCAGATGGATCTCGCTTGCGGCCTCGCGGACCTGCAACACAATTTTTTGCAGGCCTTCCCCGATCCCGTTGATGGCGTCAATCAGCTGGCCGACTTCATCCTGGCGGGTAACCGGCAGGCTGGCGCGCAGATCGCCTGCGGCATACTGCCGGGCAAGCGCGATCACCTCGCGCAGTGGGCGGGTTAGCATCCGGCGAATGAGGATAACGAACAGGCCCGCGAAGAGAGCGGATAGCACCACGCCCGCCATCAGGAAGCGATCGCGCAGTGTGGTGACGCTTGAAAGCAGTACGGCTTTATCCACTTCACCCACGATGGTCCAGTTCCAGCCCGGCAGCGGCGTGTAGGCAACTTTGAGCGTACGGCCATCCGCGCTCACGCGTTCCAGCGTGCCGGCTTTATCACTCAGAAGCTGCTGCTGTGTCGCCGTGTCCCAGTTAGGCAGTTTGCCCTCTTCGCTGGCATGGAACAGATACTGTCCGCGCGTTTTGCCGCTACTGCGATCCAGTACAAAGAAGTGACCGCTCTCGCCCAGACGACGGTTAAGGATTTTCTCGCGCATGACGTTCCACGAATGGGTGATGTCCACGCCGACAAAGATAATCCCGATAACCTGGCCTTCCGCATTCTTAACAGGCTGGTACTGCGTGATATAGCGCTTGCCGAACAGCAGCGCGAGGCCACGATAGACCTCCCCTTTAGTGACGGCGGCAAATGCCGGGCTGGTGGTATCAAGAACGGTTCCGATCGCGCGGTCACCATTCTCTTTGCGCAGCGACGTCGCCACGCGGACAAAATCGTTACCGCTGCGGACAAACAGCGTCGAGATGGCTCCCGTTCGGCTCAGGAAGTCATCAGAAAGCGTATTGTTTTCATGCAACTCCGTTTCGCCGCCTTTCAGCAAAGGAACGGTAAGCCCATTTATGGTCCGGCTCTGGCTACTGTCGCTGTTCAATGGCTGTGGCAAAAAGGTGGTGAACAGACGGGTATAGCTTTCAACTTCTTCGCTCAGGCTGGTGTTGAACATCTCTACCATATCCACCATGCCGGTGGACTGGTTATGCAGGTCTTCAACCGCAAGATCTTCAAGCTGCTGGCTGGCGTTGTGGCTCAACAGGAAAGTGAACAGCAAAAAAAGCGTAGCGACACTTACACCTGTTAGCAGCGATAGCTTCGTGCCCAGTCCTGCCCGGCGGAAAAAGGTGATCATATATTGCTCATTATTGAAAAGTGATGGCTGTTCAACGGCAGAGCGGAGAGAACGTTTATCTGTTTAATGTAACTGAATGTTACGCGTTTGTTTTTATTGAGTTTCGGGAGAGATAAAAAATTTGCAAAAGTGAAAAGCCACTAAAATTAAGTGGCTTTTATCGGAGGGGATTATGCATAAAGAATGGCCTGCACGCGCCAGTGATTAACATGGTGATCTTCCTGCATCTGGACGATACGATACCAGGATGCGCCCTGTTCATCCGCCTTCAGGGCGACGACACGTTCAACGTCTTGCGGACTCCCCGTGATATTATTGACGGAGATCTGACCAATCTCATTCAGGCCCGTGACGCAATCCGCGCTGGCAAATTCAGCCGACTGCGCCGTGGTGCTCAGCAGGCCCGCTGAAAGCAATAGCGTCGTTAAAGCAAGGGTTCGTTTCATCGTCAGCTCCTTTTCACGTGTCTCCGGTATCCGCCGGGCAATCCTTCGCGAATAAACTCATTTCCATTGTTGCTGGCATGGAGTTTATTGTGGACAGGAAAATGTCTACGGACGCAAAGCAGTGTAAAGGTCGTTCAAATGATGATGCTCACTTACGGTACAAAATGCCTTGTGCATACCACTGTCCCGTAATAATGGTTTCATCAATCATCGTGATGACGTAATAATCTGCTTTTGCGGCAACGGCCTGTGCTTCAATTGCGTCTTCTGCATCATCCGGTGAACCGCGAACCATCGCGGATACGGTTCCCAGGCGTTGTAATCCTTCCGTCTGATTACGACGAATTTCCTGAGGATGATCGGTAACCGGCGGTGCCGGTTCTGGCGTACCCTGCAATACGGAACATCCGCTGAGCAGTGAGACCAGCAATAAAGCGGTAAGCCTGCGCATAAACCTGTCTCTTTTCCTGATAGCCATAGTGTAGTGGTCTGCGAATTTAGTTTTGGGGGAATGTTCCCGAAGTGTTATCTGGGACGTAGATTTCGAATGAAAATATCGTGAAACCGTAATCCAGCTCTCAACATTATGAATCATTCATCAGCACAGGATCGACAATGATTGAAATTGAAACTCGCCTGCTTAGTGAGCATGAAATCATCCATGCTTTTCCGGCTGGTAAAGGTGAACAGCCGCTGCCGACGGTAGTTTTCTATCATGGTTTTCTCTCCTCTAAGCTGGTCTACAGCTATTTTGCCGTCGCGCTGGCGCAGGCCGGTTTCCGGGTGGTCATGCCTGATGCGCCGAATCATGGGGCACGCTTTACGGGCGATGAACAGGCGCGGCTGGGGCTGTTCTGGCAAACGCTGCACGGCAATCTGACCGAGTTCGCCGGGCTGCGTGACGCGCTTTTACAGGCCGGGCTGGTGGAGGAGAAACGGCTGGCGGTCGCAGGCGCATCAATGGGCGGAATGACGGCGCTGGGGATCATGGCCAGGCATCCGGAGGTGACGTCCGTGGCTTGCCTGATGGGATCGGGCTACTTTATGTCACTGGCAAAGACGCTGTTCCCGCCGCAGGCACCTCAGGAGATTGAAGCCCTGTTGTCTGAATGGGACGTCAGCCATGCGCTTTCGCAGCTGGCCGATCGTCCCCTGCTGCTGTGGCATGGGGATGCCGACGATGTCGTACCGCCCGGTGAAACGTTCCGTCTGCAACAGGCGCTACAGCGTGAAGGGCTGGACAGCAATCTGACCTGCCTGTGGGGTGCCGGTGTCCGGCACCGTATTACTCCGGCTGCGCTGGAAGCCACCGTGGAGTTTTTCCGTCAGCACCTTTAAACGCGCAGCACCGTGACACCCTGATCCTCGAGCTTGCTGAGGATCTCGGGGTTGGCGTTTTTGCCGGTGATCACCATGCTGATTTGCTCGGCGCGGCTGAAAAGCATGCCGGCGCGTTCACCGACCTTGCTGCTGTCGACCAGCACCACCAGTTTACCCACCACGTTGAGCATGTTCTGCTCTGCCATTGCGGTGAGCATATCGGTTTTATACAGGCCATCCGCCGTCAGGCCTTTGCCGCTGGTAAACATCCAGTGCCCGGCGTAGAGGCTGTTTTCACTGTCCTGCGGGCTCAGGGTTATGGACTGGCTCTTGTTATACTGGCCGCCCATGATCACCACGCTTTCATGTTCCTGGTCAATGAGATAGTTGGCCAGCGGCAGATAGTTGGTAATGATTTGCACCGGCTTGCCGCACATCTCTCGGCCCAGTAAAAACGCTGTCGAGCCGCAGTTAATCACCACGCTTTCCCCGGGATTCACCAGCTGTGATGCCGCTCTGGCAATCCGCACCTTTTCATCGTGATTCTGCGCCTGGTGAATATTCATCGGCGTCCAGCGTGGACGCTGCTGGCTGATGGCCTCTGCGCCGTTGCGGACTTTTTTCAGCTTGCCGCTTTCATCCAGCTTGTTAATGTCCCGCCGCGCGGTAGCAGGGGAGATCCCTAAACGTTCGATCACTTTCTCGACGGTGATAAACCCTGTTTGCGCCAGGAGTTCCAGTAAAATTTGATGCCGTTGCGCTTCCGTCATGAGCTATTCCGAAAAGAATTGATTTGAAAAGATGATATTTGAAATAGCATGAAATTACTAAATTAAATATGACATCGCCAGACACGGTGTCTGGCGATTGGCTGCACAATCAGAGGAAGGACTTGAACGGCAGGTCTGGCTCAATGGTGAAGCAATCATCAAAACCACGCGGGTAGTGGTACTCGAGATTGTCTTTATCCAGCGGCCAGGTGAACTTGCCGCCAACCTGCCAGATGAACGGCTTGAAACCATACTTGAGTCGGTCTTTTTTCATCTCCCACAGGACGCGGATCTCTTGCGGATCGGCCTGGAAGTTTGACCAGATATCGTGGTGGAAGGGGATCACCACTTTGGTGTTCAGCGCTTCGGCCATGCGCAGCATGTCCGCGCTGGTCATTTTGTCGGTAATCCCTCGCGGGTTTTCACCGTAAGAGCCAAGCGCCACGTCAATCTGGTGCTCGTTACCGTGCTTCGCGTAGTAGTTGGAGTAGTGAGAGTCACCGCTGTGATACAGGGAACCGCCAGGCGTTTTGAACAGGTAGTTCACTGCGCGCTCGTCCATCCCGTCAGGCAGTACGCCTGCGGCTTTCTGGTCGGCAGGCAGGGTGATCAGCGCGGTGCGATCAAAGGCATCCAGCGCGTGAATTTCAACGTCTTTGATTTTCACCACGTCGCCCGGCTTCATCACAATGCAGCGCTCTTTTGGCACGCCCCAGCCAATCCACAAATCCACGCAGGTCTGCGGCCCGATAAAGGGTACGTCGTCCGCGCAGTTTTGCATTACCGCTGCCGCCACGTTCACGTCGATATGATCGTTGTGATCGTGGGTAGAGAGAACGGCGTCGATCTGGCGAATGGCGAAAGGATCAAGCACAAAAGGCGTGGTGCGCAGGTTCGGCTGGAGCTTTTCAACGCCGGCCATACGCTGCATCTGGTGGCCTTTTTTCATCAGTGGATTGCCGTGGCTCTGTTTGCCGGTGCCGCACCAGAAATCAACACAAATGTTGGCGCCGCCTTCTGATTTCAGCCAGATCCCGGTGCATCCAAGCCACCACATCGCAAATGTGCCAGGAGCAACCTGTTCCTGCTCGATCTCTTCGTTCAGCCAGCTACCCCACTCCGGAAAGGTACTCAAAATCCATGATTCACGGGTGATGGTTTTCACTTTACTCATCGTTTGACTCCTGGTTTTAATCAAAAGTAATCATACTGTGACTTGTTGTGATTAATGCTGGCACTGTTTGAATCGATTTGCAATGGCTGATTTGCGGAAAATTCCCCTCGCCACATCACAGAAAATACACCTCGGCGTTGTTAAGATAACCGCTGCATATAATTAATATATTGAAAATTAAGAATTTATTTATCTTTCTGGATCGGTAGTGAAAATCATTACTAACTCCATGGAAATAAATTGCGTGATCCGTCACAAATAATCAAATGCAATCTTGTGGTGATTATTTGTGATTAATAGAGTGATGACACCAACCACACAGGGATTGCCCCTCGTGTTCTCATTTTCTGGAGAGAGTTATGGAGATCCTCTACAACGTCTTTACCGTTTTCTTTAATCAGGTAATGACCAACGCCCCGCTGTTGCTGGGTATCGTGACGTGCCTGGGGTACATCCTGCTGCGCAAAAGCGTCAGCGTGATTATCAAAGGCACCATCAAAACCATCATTGGTTTTATGCTGTTGCAGGCGGGGTCTGGCATTCTGACCAGCACGTTTAAGCCGGTCGTTGCCAAAATGTCTGAGGTATATGGCATTAACGGCGCCATCTCTGACACTTACGCGTCCATGATGGCCACCATCGATCGCATGGGGGATGCGTACAGCTGGGTTGGGTATGCGGTACTGCTCGCGCTGGCGCTGAACATCATTTACGTGCTCCTGCGCCGCATCACCGGTATTCGCACCATCATGCTCACCGGGCACATCATGTTCCAGCAGGCGGGGCTGATTGCCGTTTCTCTCTATATCTTCGGCTACCCAATGTGGACCACGGTCATCTGCACGGCAGTGCTGGTCTCGCTTTACTGGGGCATCACCTCCAACATGATGTATAAGCCAACGCAGGACGTTACTGACGGCTGCGGCTTCTCCATCGGTCACCAACAGCAGTTCGCCTCCTGGATTGCGTACAAAGTTGCACCGTACCTGGGTAAAAAAGAGGAGAGTGTTGAAGACCTCAAATTGCCTGGCTGGTTGAATATCTTCCACGACAACATCGTCTCCACGGCGATTGTGATGACCCTTTTCTTCGGTGCCATCCTGCTCTCCTTTGGCATTGACGTGGTGCAGGCGATGGCGGGTAAAACCCACTGGACGGTCTATATCCTGCAAACCGGTTTCTCCTTTGCCGTGGCCATTTTCATCATCACTCAGGGCGTGCGTATGTTCGTCGCCGAGCTGTCGGAAGCGTTCAACGGTATCTCTCAGCGCCTGATCCCTGGCGCGGTGCTGGCGATTGACTGTGCGGCTATCTATAGCTTTGCGCCAAACGCCGTCGTCTGGGGCTTTATGTGGGGCACCATCGGCCAGCTGATTGCGGTCGGCATCCTGGTGGGCTGTGGCTCCTCAATCCTGATTATTCCTGGCTTTATCCCGATGTTCTTCTCCAACGCCACTATCGGCGTGTTTGCTAACCACTTCGGCGGATGGCGCGCCGCGCTCAAGATCTGCCTGGTGATGGGCATGGTTGAAATCTTCGGGTGCGTGTGGGCGGTCAAGCTCACCGGCATGAGCGCCTGGATGGGCATGGCGGACTGGTCAATTCTGGCGCCGCCGATGATGCAGGGCTTTGCGTCCGTCGGGCTGGTCTTTATGGCCGTCATCATCCTGATTGCACTGACTTATATGTTCTTCGCTGGCCGTTCGCTGCGAGCTGAAGAAGATGCGGAAAAACAAACAGCAGAAGTTTCTGCTCACTAAGGAGTTTCGATTATGACCGTACGTATCCTGGCTGTGTGTGGCAATGGGCAAGGAAGCTCCATGATCATGAAAATGAAAGTGGACCAGTTTTTAACCCAGTCAAACATTGACCACACGGTGAACAGCTGCGCAGTGGGTGAATACAAAAGTGAACTGAACGGCGCGGACATCATCATCGCTTCAACGCACATTGCCGGCGAGATTAGCGTGTCGGGCAACAAATACGTGGTAGGCGTGCGCAACATGCTGTCGCCTGCGGATTTTGGGCCAAAACTGCTGGAAGTGATCAAAGAGCACTTCCCACAAGACGTGAAGTAAGGATGCCACATGAAACTACGTGATTCGCTGGCTGAGAATAACTCCATCCTTTTACAGGCCGAAGCCAGTACCTGGCAGGAAGCGGTGAAGCTGAGCGTGGACCTGCTGGTTAAGGCGGACGTTGTCGAGCCGCGTTATTACCAGGCCATCCTGGATGGCGTGGCGCAGCACGGCCCCTATTTTGTGATTGCCCCGGGGCTGGCAATGCCGCATGGCCGCCCGGAAGAGGGTGTCAAGAAAACCGGTTTTGCGCTGGTGACGCTGAAAACCCCGCTGGTGTTCAACCACGAAGATAACGACCCGGTCGACATTCTGATCACCATGGCAGCTGTCGATGCCAACACCCACCAGGAGGTGGGCATCATGCAGATCGTTAACCTGTTTGATGACGAAGCTAATTTTGACCGTTTACGTGCCTGCCGTACCGCGCAGGACGTGCTGGATTTAATTGATAACGCCACTGCGGCGGCCGTTTAAGAGGAATTGAAAATGTCATTACCAATGTTGCAGGTCGCGCTGGATAACCAGACGCTGTCTCACGCTTACGAAACCACCCGTCTGATTGCGGAAGAGGTGGACATCATCGAAGTCGGCACCATTCTGTGCGTGGGCGAAGGCGTTCATGCGGTTCGTGACCTGAAGGCGCTCTATCCGCATAAAATCGTGCTGGCGGATGCCAAAATTGCCGATGCGGGCAAAATTCTCTCTCGCATGTGCTTTGAAGCCAACGCCGACTGGGTCACCGTGATCTGCTGTGCAGATATCAACACTGCGAAAGGCGCGCTGGACGTGGCGAAAGAGTTCAACGGCGACGTGCAGATTGAACTGACCGGCTTCTGGACCTGGGAGCAGGCACAGGAGTGGCGCGAAGCGGGTATCCAGCAGGTGGTTTATCACCGCAGCCGTGATGCGCAGGCCGCAGGTGTGGCGTGGGGCGAAGCCGATATCAACGCGATCAAACGCCTGGCCGATATGGGCTTCAAAGTGACCGTGACCGGTGGTCTGGCGCTGGAAGATCTGCCGCTGTTCAAGGGTATTCCAATCCACGTCTTTATTGCCGGTCGTAGCATTCGCGATGCGGAATCTCCGGTGGAAGCTGCGCGTCAGTTTAAACGCTCAATCGCTCAGCTTTGGGGTTAAGGAGCGGGTATGTTGTCAAAACAGGTCCCGCTTGGCATCTATGAAAAGGCACTCCCTGCGGGGGAGTGCTGGCTGGAGCGGTTACAGCTGGCGAAGCAGCTGGGTTTCGATTTTGTCGAAATGTCGGTGGATGAGACGGACGAGCGTCTTTCTCGCCTGGACTGGCGCCGCGACCAGCGTCTGGCGCTGGTGAGCGCCATTGCCGAAACCGGCGTGCGCGTGCCGTCCATGTGCCTGAGCGCTCACCGTCGTTTTCCGCTTGGCAGCGAAGATGATGCCGTACGCGCCGAAGGGCTGGAGATCATGCGTAAAGCCATTCGCTTTGCACAGGATGTTGGCATCCGCGTGATCCAACTGGCGGGTTACGATGTTTACTATCAGGAAGCCAACGATGAGACGCGCCGTCGTTTCCGTGACGGCCTGAAAGAGAGCGTTGAGATGGCAAGCCGTGCGCAGGTGACGCTGGCGATGGAGATCATGGATTATCCATTGATGAACTCCATCAGCAAGGCGCTGGGCTACGCGCACTATCTGAACAATCCGTGGTTCCAGCTTTATCCGGATATCGGCAACCTGTCGGCATGGGATAACGACGTACAGATGGAGCTTCAGGCGGGCATCGGGCATATCGTGGCGGTGCACGTAAAAGATACCCGTCCCGGCGTGTTTAAAAACGTACCGTTCGGCACCGGGGTGGTGGATTTCGAACGGTGCTTCCAGACGCTTAAACAGACAGGTTATTGCGGACCTTACCTGATTGAGATGTGGAGCGAAACCGCGGACGACCCGGCGGCAGAAGTGGCGAAAGCCCGGGACTGGGTGCGCGAGCGCATGGCGCGGGCAGGCTTACTGGAGGCGGAACATGCTTAAGCTGAAACAGCAGGTCTTTGAGGCCAATATGGATCTCCCGTGCTATGGACTGGTGACGTTTACCTGGGGCAACGTAAGCGCCATCGATCGCGATCGGGGGCTGGTGGTGATTAAGCCGAGCGGCGTGGCCTATGACGCCATGAAAGTGGACGATATGGTGGTGGTTGACCTGGAAGGACACGTTGTTGAAGGCAAATGGCGTCCTTCTTCAGATACGGCAACCCATCTGGCGCTGTACCAGCGTTACCCGTCCCTGGGTGGTGTTGTGCATACCCATTCCACGCACGCCACCGCCTGGGCACAGGCCGGGCTGGCGATCCCTGCTTTGGGTACGACGCACGCGGACTACTTCTTCGGCGATATTCCCTGCACGCGGGCGTTAACGCAGGCTGAGGTCGAAGGCGAGTACGAACTTAACACCGGCAGGGTCATTATCGAAACGCTGGGTGAGACGGAACCACTGCATACGCCGGGTATTGTGGTGTTCCAGCATGGTCCATTCTCCTGGGGTAAAGATGCGCATGACGCCGTGCATAACGCGGTGGTGATGGAAGAGGTGGCTCGGATGGCGTGGATTGCGCGCGGCATTAACCCACAGCTTCAGGGCATTGATGATTATCTGATGAACAAGCATTTCATGCGTAAGCACGGCCCGAATGCTTATTACGGGCAGAAGTGAATAAGTGCTCTGGAATACCGAAACAGTTGTAACCGGTGGTATTCCGGAGCCATTCATAAAAAAAGCCCCCGGCAGGGGGCAATCATATATAGCTATGATTTTCGTTGGCTTTCCTGGTGCTGGCGATAAAGCGTTACTGGTAAATATCTGCACTGGCGCGCATATTGCCGTTGCTGCCGGGCTCACGTGTCAGTATGACGTGATAGTATTTTGCGCCCTGCGCATCGGTTTCTTCATTAAGCGCCTGATCTGCTTCACTTTCAGTGGCGAAGTTATGATTGATGTAAATAACGCCTAAGCTCTGCACATCATCCATGTTTCTGGCCTGTCGGCTGTCTATCTTGATGGCTGCCATCGCGTTTGCACTGAGCAAAAGCGCAGCCAAAATGGCGAATGCGATTCTTTTCATGATATGCGCTCCACGACTGCGTGCTGTGATATGGGGTAATGCTCTCCTTCTCTGCTTAAGGCTTCTGATTAAAGTGTAATCGCTACTCGGGTTGCGATGGGTGACCATTTCTGATGGTGTTGTTCAAAAAAACAGCGTTTCTGATAAGTGAGATTTTAAATCACCCACTTAGAACAGCTTTACCCTTTGTGCGAATTATTTGTGCAATCACCTTGTGTTTAGCGGGGCGCGCAAGTATTATGACGCGTCAATTTTTCAGCCGACCTTTAACACGTTCCTTGCCTCCCCGGGCCTCGGCTGACCCAGACAGGAGGCTGAATAATCCGTAAGGAGCAATTCGATGCGTCATTACGAAATCGTTTTTATGGTCCATCCTGACCAGAGCGAACAGGTTCCGGGTATGATCGAGCGTTACTCTGCTGCCATCACTGGTGCAGAAGGCACGATCCACCGTCTGGAAGACTGGGGCCGCCGTCAGCTGGCTTACCCAATCAACAAACTGCACAAAGCTCACTACGTTCTGATGAACGTTGAAGCGCCGCAGGAAGTGATTGATGAGCTGGAAACTACCTTCCGCTTCAACGATGCCGTTATCCGCAGCATGGTTATGCGTACCAAACACGCAGTGACCGAAGCATCTCCGATGGTTAAAGCGAAAGACGAGCGCCGTGAGCGTCGCGATGATTTCGCAAACGAAACCGCAGATGATTCTGATGCTGGGGATTCTGAAGAGTAATTTCTGATGACCAACCGTCTGGTGTTGTCCGGCACCGTGTGCAGGACCCCCCTTCGAAAGGTCAGCCCATCAGGAATTCCGCATTGCCAGTTCGTGCTTGAGCATCGTTCTGTGCAAGAGGAAGCCGGGTTTCACCGGCAGGCGTGGTGCCAAATGCCCGTTATCATTAGCGGACACGAAAACCAGGCCATTACTCACAGTTTAACGGTCGGTAGTGCAGTAATCGTTCAGGGGTTCATCTCTTGCCACAAGGCAAAGAACGGCCTGAGCAAAATGGTTCTGCATGCCGAGCAGATTGATTTGATAGATACTGGAGACTAGCCAAATGGCACGTTATTTCCGTCGTCGCAAGTTCTGCCGTTTCACCGCGGAAGGCGTTCAAGAGATCGACTATAAAGATATCGCAACGCTGAAAAACTACATCACCGAAAGCGGTAAGATTGTCCCAAGCCGTATCACCGGTACTCGTGCAAAATATCAGCGTCAGCTGGCTCGCGCTATCAAACGCGCTCGCTACCTGTCTCTGCTGCCGTACACTGATCGTCATCAGTAATCGGGCACGGTCCATTAATACGACTTTAAGAGGATAAGGTAATGCAAGTTATTCTGCTTGATAAAGTAGCAAACCTGGGCAGCCTGGGTGATCAGGTAAACGTTAAAGCGGGTTACGCTCGTAACTTCCTGGTACCACAGGGTAAAGCTGTTCCAGCTACTAAGAAAAACGTAGAGTTTTTCGAAGCACGTCGTGCTGAACTGGAAGCCAAACTGGCTGACGTTCTGGCGGCTGCTAACGCTCGCGCTGAAGCAATCAACGCACTGGGCACCGTTACCATCGCGTCTAAAGCTGGCGACGAAGGTAAACTGTTCGGTTCCATCGGTACCCGCGATATCGCTGATGCAGTCACTGCAGCAGGCGTTAAAGTGGCTAAGAGCGAAGTTCGCATGCCGAACGGCGTTCTGCGTACCACTGGTGAGCACGAAGTTGACTTCCAGGTTCACAGCGAAGTGTTCGCTAAACTGGTTGTTAACGTAGTAGCTGAGTAATTTTTTACTCTGCTCACGTCGAAGCGCCGGCCTTGTGCCGGCGTTTTGCTTTTTAGCGTGACCCTACGTCATGTTTTGCGATTGTAAGGTCGCTATTCCTGATGCATTCTCTGATAATAAATTGAAACGCAATTTTATTTATGAGATTTGTCATGGATACCGCTCTGCCCACGCCCGTCTTTGCCCGTCGAAATGTGGCCTATGCCTGCGCCACGCTCTGCTGTCTGCTTTGGGGAAGCTCATACCCGGCCATTAAAAGCGGCTACGAACTCTTCCAGATCGCGACCGATGATATTCCGTCCAAAGTCGTCTTTGCCGGATACCGTTTTCTGTTTGCCGGTGCGTTGCTGCTGCTCTTTGCCCTGGCCCAGCGTAAACCGATTGCCAGGCTCACACCCACGCAGTTTGGTCAGCTCACGATCCTCGGGCTGACCCAGACCACCATCCAGTACACCTTCTTTTATATCGGCCTTGCTTACACCACCGGGGTGAACGGTTCGATCATGAATGCCACCGGGACCTTCTTCAGCGTGCTGCTGGCGCACTTTATCTACCACAACGACAAACTCAGCTATAACAAAACGCTGGGCTGTGTTCTGGGCTTTACCGGCGTGATGCTGGTGAACTTCCACGGCGGGTTAAGTGATTTCCAGTTTGTCTGGCAAGGTGACGGATTTGTGGTGCTGGCGGCCTTTATTCTCTCTGCGGCTACGCTTTACGGGAAACGCATTTCCCAGACCGTTGACCCGACGGTGATGACGGGATGGCAGCTGGCGATAGGCGGGGCGGCACTGGTTGTGGGAGGCTATGCCACAGGCGGGGCGCTGGAGGTGCACAGCATGAAGGCCGTCGCCGTGCTGGGGTATCTGACGCTGCTCTCATCCGTGGCGTTCGCCCTGTGGAGCGCGCTGCTGAAAGTGAACCGCGTGAGTATGATTGCCCCGTTCAACTTTGTCATACCTGTAGCAGGAACAGTGCTCTCCGCCATATTCCTCGGCGAAGACATTCTGGACATCAAATACGCGATTGCGCTGGTGCTGGTCTGCTCGGGGATCTGGTGGGTGAATAAACGTCGTGCCTGAGAACAAAAGTGCCGGGTGGCGGCATCGCCTTACCCGGCCTGGGCCATTAACGTGCTCTGATGAAACTGCCGTCCGGCTGGCGGGTAAACAGTACCTGCTGCCCGTTTCCGGTATCGATCGTTAACCCGGTTACCACCCCGCTGGCATTCTGGCGGATCTGCACCATCTGACCATTTTGCAGGTTGCTGAGCGGTTTGCCTGCCCCCTCGACTTGCGCCATGGCATACACATCCGTTGCTGGCAGATTGTGGTCGCGGAACAGCTGGGCAAGAGTTTTCCCAGGCTCTACGCGATACGAACGCCACTGCTGCTCAATGCCGGTGGGCTGTTGCGCCTGTGGCTCTGAAGGGGCGGCGGCCTGCTCCTGATCTTCCTGAACCGGTTCAGGTTCAACCGGCGCAACCTGGCCCGGATCGTTAGACGGTGTGACCAGCTGCGTCTGCATCGGCTGTGAATCAGGCTGCGGCTGGCTTTGCGACTGGATATCCAGCTCAGCATTCCGGCTGACCGGCGCGGTATCAACGTTGTCACTGCCGGAAGGAAGCAGGAAGCCGATGACGATCAGCAACGCGCCGATAATAATGCCTCTGCGGTGCAAAGGCGGCAGCGGGTCCATGATGCGAAAGTTATCCGGCGCATGCCAGATTTTCGCCAGGGTAGGTTTCAGTTCAAATCGCCCGGGCATGGCTCTCCTCCTGCTCCGCGTCTTTTTATCCTGTCCTGAGAAGTGTAGTTTGCTAACTGCCTGATGGGCGTAACAAAGCCAGCTTTCGTGACATATATTAGGGAAAATCCTGACGGCTACTATTGTTTCCGTTTCGTCGCAGTTTGTCACCTTTACTTAAGACAAAGTTTTACCCATAAGGGCATGGCTGATATGCTGCCCGCTACTTTAAATGTGATGGAAGGAAAACCCATGACCACCCCGACTTTTGACACTATCGAAGCGCAGGCAAGCTACGGCATCGGCTTGCAGGTAGGACAGCAGCTGAGCGAATCCGGCCTGGAAGGTCTGTTACCGGAAGCGCTGGTGGCGGGTATCGCTGACGCGCTGGAAGGCAAGCAGCCCGCTGTGCCGGTTGACGTTGTGCACCGTGCGCTGCGTGAAATCCACGAACGTGCTGACACTGTACGTCGCGCGCGTTTCGAAGAGATGGCGGCAGAAGGCGTGAAATATCTGGAAGAGAACCGTGAGCGTGAAGGCGTGAACAGCACCGAGTCCGGCTTGCAGTTCCGCGTAATCAATCAGGGTGATGGCGCAATCCCGGCGCGTACCGACCACGTTCGCGTACACTACACCGGTAAGCTGATCGACGGCACCGTGTTCGACAGCTCCGTCGCGCGTGGCGAACCGGCTGAATTCCCGGTCAACGGCGTGATTGCAGGCTGGATCGAAGCCCTGACCCTGATGCCAGTAGGTTCAAAATGGGAACTGACTATCCCGCACAACCTGGCATACGGCGAGCGTGGCGCTGGCGCGTCCATTCCGCCATTCAGCACCCTGGTGTTTGAAGTCGAACTGCTGGAAATCCTGTAATCGGTTTTTCTTATTTTCCTCTCTCCGATCGGGGAGAGGAAAATAGCGAAAAAACCTGGAGTTACGACGGAATCAACATTTTGTATTGCAAACGAAACTGTTACGTGTATTTTTGTGAGCTGTTTCGCGCTGTATGAGTGATATGACACTCACTTTCAACATATTATTAACATAATATTCAAATCATAGTATTCATCCCGCCGATTCTTACCTACTATCGATAAGCCCTTACAAAGGGACCGTCATTTATTTGGCGTATTTAAAGGCCAGAAGAGCCTTAACAACACAGACAGGCATAAACAGGAAAATATCACATGGTAGATCAGGTCAAAGTCGCCGCCGCAGAAGAGGCGACGTCTGAACAGTCGCTACGGCGAAATCTCACGAACCGTCACATTCAGCTCATTGCCATTGGCGGCGCCATCGGCACAGGGCTGTTTATGGGCTCGGGCAAAACTATCAGTCTTGCAGGCCCGTCGATCATCTTCGTTTATATGATCATCGGTTTTATGCTCTTTTTCGTGATGCGTGCAATGGGTGAATTGCTGCTCTCGAACCTCGAATACAAATCCTTCAGCGACTTCGCGTCAGACCTGCTTGGCCCGTGGGCGGGCTATTTTACCGGCTGGACCTACTGGTTCTGCTGGGTGGTTACCGGCATGGCGGATGTTGTCGCTATTACGGCCTACGCCCAATTCTGGTTCCCCGGCCTGTCGGACTGGGTGGCCTCGCTGGCGGTGATTGTCCTGCTGCTGAGCCTCAACCTCGCGACCGTTAAAATGTTCGGTGAGATGGAGTTCTGGTTCGCGATGATCAAAATCGTCGCCATCATCGCGCTGATTGTCGTCGGGCTGGTAATGGTGCTGACGCACTTCCAGTCGCCAACTGGCGTTCAGGCCTCGTTTGCCCATCTGTGGAATGATGGCGGCTGGTTCCCGAAAGGCATCAGCGGCTTCTTCGCCGGTTTCCAGATTGCGGTGTTCGCGTTTGTCGGGATTGAGCTGGTGGGAACTACGGCGGCGGAAACTAAAGATCCGGAGAAATCCCTGCCGCGCGCGATCAACTCCATTCCGCTGCGTATCATCATGTTCTACGTGTTCGCGCTGATCATCATTATGTCCGTGACGCCATGGAGCTCAGTAGTGCCAACCAAGAGCCCGTTCGTCGAGCTGTTCGTTCTGGTGGGGCTGCCTGCTGCCGCGAGCCTGATTAACTTCGTGGTGCTGACCTCTGCGGCCTCTTCCGCGAACAGCGGCGTCTTCTCCACCAGCCGTATGCTGTTTGGTCTGGCGCAGGAGGGCGTTGCCCCGAGCGCGTTCGCCAAACTGTCTAAACGTGCGGTACCGGCGAAAGGGCTGACCTTCTCCTGCATCTGTCTGCTGGGCGGTGTGGTGATGCTCTACGTTAACCCGAGCGTAATCGGCGCGTTCACCATGATCACCACGGTGTCGGCGATCCTGTTTATGTTCGTCTGGACCATCATCCTCTGCTCATACCTGGTGTACCGCAAACAGCGTCCACATCTGCATGAGAAGTCGATCTACAAGATGCCACTGGGCAAGCTGATGTGCTGGGTGTGCATGGCGTTCTTCGTCTTCGTGCTGGTGCTACTGACGCTGGAAGAAGATACCCGTCAGGCGCTCATCGTCACGCCGCTGTGGTTTATCGCGCTGGGGCTGGGCTGGCTGTTTATCGGTAAGAAACGGATGGCAGGCATGCGTTAAGCATGTTGCCGGGTGGCGCTGACGCTTACCCGGCCTACGTTCGAGGACGTTGTAGGCCCGGTAAGCGCTAGCGCCACCGGGCTTTTTTATCTACCCGATAATGCACGCGGGAACAGAACGTTATTCTCAAGACTGATGTGTTCCATCAGATCGTCGATCATCTCGTTGATGCCGTTGTACATCGCTTTCCAGGTGGTGCACGCCTCTGGTGGTGGTGTGACATTGTGGGTGGTGTGTTTGATCACTTCCAGCAGTTCGCCGGCGTCATCATGTTCGCTTTCCATCACGCTGATTGGCCCCATTGCCTGGCTGCCCATGCCCTGTTTGATCATCGGGAAGAGGATCTGCTCCTCTTTCATCATGTGGCTGGATAGTTCTTCGTGCAGCATGGTCAGGTATTTCGCCAGGCCGCGCGGTACGGAAGGTTTATCGGCGTGAACGCGCTCAACTTTGGTGGCCTGTAAAATCAGCTCCGGCAGCTGTTCGCGGTGACGGTCGTGATAACGCACAATGATATGGTCGATGATTTCAGCCAGCGGCGCGGTGCGCCAGTCTTTGTCGACAGGCTGTTCTGCCAGCTTAGCCAGCTCCGCTTCGATAGCTTCTACATCCAGCTCTTTACGCGACGCTGCGCGCGCCAGCGTTTGCTTACCGCCGCAGCAGTAATCCATATCGTATTTACGGAACAGCGCTGAAGCGCGAGGGATGGAGAGCGCCAGCTCGCCTAAGGGTTGGTCGCGGAAGGCCATAGCAGTTACCTCATCATCAGGAATATAAGATGCATTTTAAATGCATCTTTATGTGGATACTATAACCCTTTAGAGGCAAGGGTAAAAATGAGAAGGGGATCACAAAAAAAACGTGCTTTTAACTTGCTGATTGAATGCAGAAAAGGGCTTTCGAAAGTTTTTAAAGGTGGAGAAACAGTAAACAACCTGCCGCGCGTGCCGATAGATACAGGTCAGACAATACCTGTATATAAAAAAGGCAACGCATGTTTAAACGTATAAAAGTCATTACTCTTTTGATTTCGGTGCTGCTTGTGCTCGGCATCATGCAACTGATCTCCGCCGGCATTTTCATTAATGCGCTCAATAACGACAAAGAGAACTTCACCGTTTCTCAGCTTTCCAGCCAGAACGTCGCGGAGTTTACCGACGCCTGGATCAGCCTGAATCAGGCGCGTGTCACCCTTAACCGCGGCATGCTGCGTCTGCAAAGCAGCATGGCGTCGCAGATTAATGGCGGGCAGCTGAACGAGCTGGTCAATACCGCGAAAAACCTGCTGGCTGATGCCCAGACACATTACGATAAATATTACGCGCTGCCGGAAACGCCGGGTATGGACGAGCACCTGGCCGACAGGCTGGAAGAGCACTACCGCATCTACTCCGCCACGCTGACGCAAATGAACGTTCTGCTGGGGCAGGGCAATCTGGAAGATATGTTCAAACAAAATGCCGAACAGAAGCAGACCGCGATGCAAAAGGTCTATCGCGAATGGCGCGAGGCGCAGGCCGCGCTCACCGACAAAGGCATCAAAGACAATGAAAGCGACTACAAACGCATTCTGTGGATCCTCTCTGCGGTGATGCTGCTGGTGATCGCGGTGATTATTTCCAGCTGGATTGCGATGCGCCGCGTGCTGCTGCTGCCGCTGGAAGAGGTGATCAGCCATATCCGCGCCATTGCGGCAGGGGATTTAACCCAGCCGATTCAGGCTGAGGGTAAAAATGAAATGGCGATCCTGGCGCGCAACGTTCAGGAGATGCAGACTGCGCTGGCCAACACGGTGGGCGTGGTGCGTGAAGGCGCAGATACCATCTACACCGGCGCGGGTGAAATCTCGGCGGGCAGCAACGATCTCTCGTCTCGCACAGAGCAGCAGGCCGCTTCTCTGGAAGAGACGGCAGCCAGCATGGAACAGTTAACCGCCACCGTGAAGCAAAACGCCGATAACGCGCGTCAGGCTTCTCGTCTGGCGCTGGACGCCTCCTCCACCGCGAAGAAGGGCGGAAATGTGGTAGAAGGCGTGGTGCGCACCATGGACGAAATCGCCACCAGTTCCAGCAAAATTGCGCAAATTACCAACGTAATCGATGGCATTGCCTTCCAGACCAATATTCTGGCGCTGAACGCGGCGGTAGAAGCGGCGCGTGCGGGCGAGCAGGGGCGTGGCTTCGCGGTTGTCGCGGGTGAGGTGCGTACCCTTGCCCAGCGCAGCGCTCAGGCGGCGAAAGAGATCAAAGCCCTGATCGATGATTCCGGCGAGCGCGTTAACGCGGGCTCTCAGCTGGTAAATGAAGCGGGCGCGACGATGGCAGAGATCGTTAATGCAGTTACGCGCGTGACGGACATCATGGGTGAGATTGCGTCGGCCTCCGACGAACAGAGCCGCGGTATCGACCAGGTGGGCCAGGCGGTGGCGGAGATGGATCGCGTTACCCAGCAGAACGCCTCGCTGGTGGAGGAGTCTGCGGCGGCGGCGGCGGCGCTGGAAGATCAGGCCGCGCGCCTGAACGACGCGGTGGCGGTGTTTAAGATCACCCGTAACCAGGCGGTGAAAGCCGCGCCGGTAAAGACCTATGCACCTAAAGCGCAGCCCGTAGCGGCGTCTGAAGCGAACTGGGAAACGTTCTGATACTGTGCCGGGTGGCGCTGACGCTTATCCGGCCTACGGTTTTGTAGGCCCTGCAAGCTAAGCGCCGCTGGTCGAAAAGCTCACCCCTCCGACGCCGGAACGACCATCGGTTTTTCCGGCTTCGCTCTCACCGCAATCACCACCCCAACGACCAGCAGCGCGATCCCGCAGGCCGTTAGCAGCGGCGGCACGCTCTGGCGCATCAGGAAGGTATAGAGCAGCCCGGCCAGCGTTTCAAAGACAATCAGCGGCCCCAGTATCACCGTCGGCAGCTTCTGGCTGGCAATGTTCCAGCACAGCGCGCCAACCCACGAACAGAGCACGGCAATGGCGACCATTAACCCGACGAATACCCACGGGCGCGGTCCGAAGGGCAGGGCGAAATCCGGATGCTGGCTACCCAGCCAGATACATGCACCCACATAGCCCAGCAACGAGACAGGAAGCGTGACCAGCGCCTGCGCCGTCGCCCACATCATCGGATGCTTATCCGGGTTTTCCCGCAGCCAGCGTGCGTTGCGCAGGGCATACCAGGCCCAGCAGACAACCGAAATAACCGCCAGAAAGATCCCAGAACCGTAACGCCACAAGCTGAAGTTTTCGAGGCCGTGGCGTAGCTCGGCAATATTCACGCACACCAGCCCCACGGCGATGCATACCAGCGCAGGCACCATCTTTGACCACGCCAGTTTCCCGTCTCGCTGGCTATAAAGCAGGTTTGCGAAAACCGGAATGACCACCGGCAGCGTGCCGATAATCATGGTCGACACCGGCGCACCGGTACGCTGAATGGCGCTCGCCAGGCAGACGTAGTAGATAAGATTACCCATCATGGTCAGCCACAGCGCGGTGAGCCAGTCCTGGCGACTCAGCTGGCGCAGACGCGCACGCCCCAGCCATGCCAGCGGCACGGCAATAAGCCCCAGCGCCAGATAGCGTCCGGTCGACTGCAATATTGCCGGGTACTCCGGCACAATCAGCGGGCCGACGAAAATCAGCCCCCACATCAACCCTGCAAGCAGGGCATACAACACGCCGCTAATCATCTTTTCGTCCACAGTAATACATGTTGTAGCCAGTGTAGGAGGCACAGATGCACGCGTATTGTATGAGGTTGCGCATTAGCGCGGCGAAACCTGCTTCTGGTAGCGCACGGGCGTAATGCCGTAGCGGCGGGTAAAGGCGCGGGTCAGGTGAGACTGATCGGTCAGCCCCGTTGCGGCGGCCACCTCGGCGGCAGGCATGCCGTGGGTGAGGAATGCTTTGGCGCGCCACAGCCGGATGGCCATCAGCATCTGGTGTGGGGTGACGTAAAAATGGGCCTTAAACTGGCGCTGGAAATGGTACGGGCTGAGCGACACGACGCTCGCCAGTTCGTCCAGGGTGAGCGCGCGCATATAGTTGTCGTGCAGATAGTCGCGAACGCGCTCGAAGCGGTGCGCGCCCTCCCGGGCTACCGGCGCGTGACGGGCCAGCGGCTGGAACGTCTCAATCAGATCCAGCAGCAACCCTTTTTGTGCCAGCGCATCGTTCGTATGCCAAAGGCCGTAAATCAGCTGGCCAATTTGCTGCGAGCGCAGCGGGTCGTGGCGGGTCACGTCGCTAAACCACCAGTGGCGAAGGCCGGTGACTTCTTCCAGCAGGTCGGGTTCGATATAGACCATCCGGTAGCGCCAGCCGCCTTCGGTGGCGGATTCGCCGGTGTGGATCTCGTCCGGGTTCATGGTCACGACCGATTTTTCAGCGGCTAAGTGTTGGGTTCCGCGGTAACGGAAGCGTTCGGCGCCGGTTTCAATGGTGCCGATACCGAAGGCTTCATGCGTGTGAGGCTCAAAGGCGTAGTCAGCAATATGCGCGTGATATAGCTCCAGACCCGGCAACTGCGCCAGATGGCGAAAGCGCGCGCTGTCTCTCTCATCAGTAAACTGTTCCGGTACGCCTTGCACGGTGAGCCTCCTTGTGGGTCATCGCTTCATTATCCGAGATGACCCGAAGGGATGCCACAAAAAATAACCAATTCTTAACAATTACAGAATGGCTTTGATGCTCTCCGCCAGCGGCGTGGTCGGACGGCCAATCAGTTTGCTCAGGGTACGGCTGTCGTCAAACAGGCCGCCTTTGGACGCGCCGGTATCGGAATCCGCCAGCATCTCCGCCAGCCCGGCAGGCAGACCAACGCCTTTCAGTGCAGCGGCATAATCGGCTTCGCTGAGGTTCTGATACGTTACCGGCTTACCGCTCTGCTTGCTCAGCTCCGCAGCCAGTTCGCTCAGCGTCCAGGCATTGTCACCTGCCAGTTCATACACCTTGCCGGCGTGACCCTCTTCAGAAATCACTTTTGCCGCAGCTGCCGCGTAATCCGCACGGGTCGCAGAGGCAATTTTGCCTTCGCCTGCGGCACCTATAAATACGCCGTGTTCCAGCGCTGGCGGCGCGCTTGCCAGATAGTTTTCGGTGTACCAGCCGTTGCGCAGCAGGGCGTAAGGCACGCCTGAAGCCGCCAGTGCATTTTCGGTTTCGACGTGCTCAACGTGCAGACCCAGCGGGGAGGTATCCGCATGCAGCAGGCTGGTGTAGGCGATAAGTTTCACCCCGGCGGCTTTGGCGGCGTTAATCACGTTCTGATGCTGTGCGGCGCGCTGGCCCACTTCGCTGGAGGAGATAAGCAGCAGCTTATCCACGCCGTTCAGGGCGGTGGTGAACGCGGCCTGGTCGGTATAGTCCGCCTGACGTACCACAATTCCCCGCTGGCTTAAGGCGTCGGCTTTTGCCGGGTTACGCACAATAGCCACGATCTGGCTGGCCGGAACGGTTTTCAGCAGTTCTTCAATAACGTGTTGGCCAAGCTGGCCGGTTGCGCCGGTAATCGCGATCATGATGAATCTCCTTCGTGTTTGTCTGGTGTTGTGGCACACTATCACCATAACTAACTTTTAGTAAGTACGCACAAAAAGGTAAGTATGAAAACACCGATACCGACGCTCAGCGAGCAAATGCGCGATGGCAATCTCTTCGCAGAACAGTGCCCGTCACGGGATGTGCTCAAACATGTTACCAGCCGCTGGGGCGTGCTGATCCTGGTGGCGTTACGTCAGGGGACGCATCGTTTTAGCGATCTGCGCCGCAAGCTGGGCGGTGTGAGCGAGAAGATGCTGGCCCAATCGCTTCAGGCGCTGGAGCAGGACGGGTTTGTCGATCGCGTTTCTTATCCGGTTGTGCCGCCGCACGTGGAATACAGCCTGACGCCGATGGGGCTGGAGGTGAGCGAGAAGGTGGCCGCGCTGGCTGACTGGATTGAGGTGAATACGCCGAAGGTGATGGCGAATCGGGACGATCGTGCGGCATGAAATGCCGGGTGGCGGCTTCGCCTTACCCGGCCTACCCGCAATCCTCGATCCCGTAGGCCGGGTAAGCGCAAGCGCCACCCGGCACAATCATCGCTACCTGCTCAAATCCACCTGATAAATCGCGAACCCAATATCATCCGTAGCGACCTGTTTCATCGGATACTGCGCCTTATCCTTGATAAACGCGGCTGCTTTATCGGACGGTGATGTCTCAAAGCGAATATCCAGCGTCGTGTCGCTGTGGATCGGCGCCAGACGCCAGTTGTTATCCACCGCCGGATGAATTTCACCCGCTTTTTTCGACTCCGCGCTAATCCACGCCGCCAGCACCGAACGGTTCTCATCCGGCGAGGCAAAGGCGATGTGGCTGTCACCCGTACCGGCAAACTTACCGCCATAGGCGCGGTAGTTGTTGGTCACCACCAGGAAAGAGGCATTCGGATCAATCACTTTGCCGTTGAAGGTCAGGTGTTTGATGCGTTCTGCCTGCGGATTAATGGCCTGACATTCGCCGTCATATTTCGCGGGCTGGGTTACATCAATCTGATATTCCACGCCGTCGATCACGTCGAAGTTGTAGGTGCGGAAACCGTCCCAGTTTATCAGCGACTGCGGTTTGCTGCTGTGCGGATCGATCTGGTTGAACTGTCCGGCAGAGCACTCCAGCCACTCCTTCACCTCTTTCCCGGTGGCTTTCACCACCACGAGGGTGTTGGGATAGAGGTAGAGATCGGCGGCATTACGGAAGGTCAGCTGGCCTTTTTCCACCTCAACGTAGCTGGCCGGATCGTTCTTACGCCCGCCCACTTTGAATGGCGCCGCGGCAGACAGTACCGGCAGATTGGCCAGATCCGGATCGCCCTGAATATAGTGCTCGGCATAGGCTTTCTGCGCCATGTTGACTACCTGCACGGTCGGGTCATCCTGTACCAGCGCGAGGAAGCTGTACATGTTATCAGCCGATTTACCGATCGGCTTGCTGACAAATTCACGCGTTGCGTCGTGGTCATGCTTCAGGACATCGACCAGCTTTTTATCTTCTTCGGCCAGGGATTTTTTTGCAGCGGCATCATAAATCGGACGCGCTTCCGCTTTCGACTGCGTGACTTTCCAGCTCCCGCTGTCGTTATTCAGCACCAGATCTACCACGCCAAGGTGGTCGCCCCACATGCCCGGCATCACCGATGGCACACCGTTGAGCGTCCCTTTTTCGATGTCCGCGCCTTTGATACTGGCGAAATCTTTGCCCGGGAAGACGGCGTGGGCGTGACCAAACAGGATCGCATCGACGCCCGGTACCTGGCTGAGGTAATACACGGAGTTCTCAGCCATCGCCTGATACGGGTCGGCCGAGAGGCCAGAGTGGGCCACAACGACCACCACATCTGCGCCTTTCGCCCGCATCTCCGGCACGTATTTGCGCGCCGTTTCGGTAATGTCGTTGACGGTTACTTTCCCGTCGAGGTTGGCTTTATCCCACGTCATGATCTGCGGCGGCACAAAGCCGATATAGCCGATTTTCAGCGTCTGTTTTTTACCGTCCTGGTCGACAACCTCGGTCTCTTTAATCAGGTAAGGGGTAAAGAGCGGCTTTTTCGTCTTAACGTCGATGATATTGGCATTAACGTACGGGAATTTTGCCCCTGCCAGCGCATCGTGCAGGTATTTCAGGCCGTAGTTAAATTCGTGGTTGCCCAGGTTGCCGACGGCATAGTCCAGCGTATTCATTGCCTTATAAACAGGATGGATCTCGCCTTTCTTCAGCCCCTTCGCCGCCATGTAGTCGCTGAGCGGGCTGCCCTGAATTAAGTCCCCGTTATCGACCAGCACGCTGTTTTTCACTTCACTGCGGGCGGCGTTGATCAAACTTGCCGTACGTACCAGTCCGAATTTTTCGACAGGCGTATCTTTGTAGTAATCGAAGTCCATCATGTTGCCGTGCAGATCGGTGGTTTCCAGAATGCGGAGATCCACCGTCGCTGCCTGAACGCTTGCCGCAATCAGCGTTGCCAGGAGCGTTGCGCTAAACTTAATCATCTGAGGAGTCCTTTTTTTGATCCAAGCCACAAAAGAGTATGTATGTAGTATTTGTTGCTTACAGAAGTGTGAATGCTGCCAGAAAAAAGAACGCTGAAACCAGAATTGCTTCACAGATAGCGGAATTGTTCACATTACGATATAACTAAAACAATAAGTTATGCCCACTGCGTTAACGAAGAGGTGGAGAATGTTAGATCAAATTTGTCAGCTCGCACGGGATGCGGGTGATGCCATTATGCAGGTGTACGACGGTGCGAAACCGATGGATGTTGTCAGCAAAGCGGACGACTCCCCGGTGACGGCGGCGGATATCGCGGCGCATACGGTGATCCTGAAAGGTTTGCAGACCCTGACGCCGGATATTCCGGTCCTTTCTGAAGAAGCGCCCCAGGGCTGGGACGAACGTCAGCACTGGCAGCGTTACTGGCTGGTGGACCCGCTGGACGGCACGAAAGAGTTCATCAAGCGTAACGGTGAATTTACCGTGAATATCGCCCTGATTGAAAAAGGAAAGGCGGTGCTTGGCGTGGTTTATGCCCCGGTGATGAAGGTGATGTACAGCGCGGCGGAAGGTAAAGCCTGGAAGGAAGAGTGCGGCGTGCGTAAGCAGATCCAGGTGCGAGATGCCCGTCCTCCGCTGGTGGTGATCAGCCGCTCGCACAGCGACAGCGAGCTGGAGGAGTACCTGCAACAGCTGGGGGAACACCAGACGACGTCGATCGGCTCGTCGCTGAAGTTCTGTCTGGTGGCGGAAGGGCAGGCGCAGTTGTACCCCCGTTTCGGGCCGACGAACGTCTGGGATACGGCGGCAGGGCATGCGGTGGCTGCGGCCGCTGGCGCGCATGTGCATGACTGGCAGGGTAAGCCACTGGACTACACCCCGCGCGAGTCATTCCTCAACCCTGGCTTCAGGGTGTCACTTTACTGAGCCAGTAGCTTATGCAGCAGGGCTACTACCTGCTGCACCTCATCCTGCGTCAGCGCGCCGTCCTTAACCCACTGTACGCGACCGTTTTTGTCCAGCACAACAATCGCTGAACTCTCTTCTTCCAGCTGCCACGCTTTACGCGTCACGCCGTTGCTGTCGACAATAAACTGCGACCAGGGATAGAGCTTCTTATTGCTCTCAAGGCTTGAGCGCACAAACATCCCGGAGCCGGGAATCGCGTCGTCGGTATTCACGATGGTGGTGGTCTGGTAGCGATCGTGCGGGAGTTTTGCGGCCTTGATCGCTTCCACGAGGGTGGCGTTTTTCTCTTTAGCGGATGTACGTCCGGCAATATGCTGTACAACTCTCACTTTGCCCGCAAGCTGCGCGCTATTCCAGGCTTTATAGCTAAACTTATCATTGTCGAGAATCAATTCTCCCCGGTCAGCAATGCCGACCGGCGGGACACGTTGTCCTTTTTCAATGTTGTGTGCGGAAGCCATCAGCGGCAGCAACAGGCAAGCTGCTGCCAGGAGGTTACGTAGGGTCATGGTGTTTCCTTATTGTGAGCAGGTGATCCGACCACTTGGTCATGCGCTTTTAATCATAAGTGCGATCAATGGGCTTTTCCCGCAATCCCGATGCCAGTTTGCGGGCGAACGCACATATCCACGCAAAAACGACGGCATATACTGCTCTGTATCACGCTTTGCAAAGATTATTCTGAATAATTGTAATCAAACGGTAAATAAACTTATGCACACTGGGTAAGTACGAGGTTCTGGTCTATAGTCATTGGGCATCAAAATTTGCGCTCAGGACAGTCGGGCCGATTGTGGCACCGCAAGGGCGTATGATTCGCAGGAGATACAAGAATGAAAATTTTCCAACGCTACAACCCGCTTCAGGTGGCGAAGTACGTGAAGATCCTGTTCCGTGGACGGTTGTATATCAAGGATGTTGGCGCTTTTGAGTTCGATAAGGGCAAAATCCTTATCCCGAAAGTGAAGGACAAACAGCACTTGTCTGTGATGTCCGAAGTCAACCGTCAGGTTATGCGTCTGCAAACTGAGATGGCTTAACCAACGTGCTATGCAGTAGTAGTTAAAAAGACGGCTCCCAATGGGAGCCGTTGATGTTTGTGGGACATACAAAGGGTTACGCCGACACCTTATCTTCCGCATCTGGCAGCTTCGGTACCAGCACGGTCGGTTTACTATCAATGCGCGTTACCAGCAGTTGGTCGATGCGGTAGTTATCAATATCCACCACTTCAAACTTGAAGCCAGAGAATTTCACCGAGTCGGTACGTTTCGGGATCTTACGCAGCATAAACATCATAAAGCCGCCGATGGTCTCGTAGTTTCCGGACTGCGGGAACTCGTCGATGTCGAGCACGCGCATGACGTCTTCAATTGGCGTACCACCATCGATCAGCCATGAGTTCTCATCACGCTGCACAATTTGTTCTTCCAGCCCCTGGCCGACCAGGTCGCCCATCAGCGTCGTCATGACGTCGTTGAGGGTGATAATGCCCACCACCAGCGCATATTCGTTCATGATCACCGCGAAGTCTTCACCGGCGGTTTTGAAACTTTCCAGCGCTTCGGAGAGCGTCAGGGTGTCCGGCACAATCAGGGTGTTACGGATCTGCACGCCGCTGTTCAGTGCCAGGCTCTGGTTTGCCAGTACGCGGTTCAGCAGGTCTTTGGAGTCCACATAGCCGATGATATGGTCGATATCTTCGTTACAGACCAGGAACTTGGAGTGCGGATGCTGCGCCACTTTGGTCTTCAGGCTCTGCTCGTCTTCATGCAGATCGAACCAGATGATGTTCTCACGGCCGGTCATGGAGGACGGCACGGTACGGGATTCCAGTTCGAAAACGTTCTCGATCAGCTCGTGCTCCTGCTTGCGCAGCACGCCTGCCAGCGCCCCGGCTTCCACCACCGCATAAATATCGTCGGAGGTGATGTCGTCTTTACGCACCATCGGCAGCTTGAAGATGCGGAAAATGACGTTCGCCAGGCCGTTGAAGAACCACACCAGCGGACGGAAGACATACAGGCAGAAGCGCATCGGGTTGATGATACGCAAAGCCACAGCTTCTGGCGCAATCATACCGATGCGTTTCGGGGTCAGGTCCGCGAATAGAATGAACAAACCGGTGACCAGCGAGAAGGAGAGGATGAAGCTCAACTGCTCGGCCAGCTCTGCGGACATGTACTTTACAAAGAGGCTATAAAACGCCGGAGAAAATGCTGCATCGCCCACGATACCGCCAAGAATGGCGACCGCGTTCAGGCCAATCTGCACCACGGTAAAGAACATGCCTGGGTTTTCCTGCATTTTCAGAATGCGTGATGCGTTGATGTTGCCCTCGTCGGCAAGCAGCTTCAGTTTGATTTTACGGGAGGCAGCCAGCGAGATCTCCGATATCGAGAAAAATGCACTGACGGCAATAAGACAAAGTATTACTAAAATACTGTTTAACATAGTTTATCCGGCTTCTCGCCAGATCCTCAGAAGGGGAGTTGATACCATTCGTGTGAAGACACATTGAACTCAGCTCGTAGCGTTGAGCCGATTATTTCAGCGGTAGTATAGCGTAAAGGCGTGTAAATCTGCCAGAGGTCACGTTTTCGGCAAAAAGTGGCCGGATGAAAAGGCAGTGAGTGGTTAAGTAATGAACTGACACTTTTGCTTACAGGCGCGCCACGCGGCTCGCGTGGCGCTGATGCAGTAATCAGTCCTGCTGTGGAGGCAGACAGACGCCGATGCCGCCAATGCCGCAGTAGCCGTACGGATTTTTATGCAGGTACTGCTGGTGGTCGTCTTCGGCATAGTAGAACGGTTTCGCAGTAGCGATTTCCGTCGTGACCTGACGTTTATCACCGGCTGCCTGCATCGCTTCCTGGAAACGCGTCAGGCTGGCGTGGGCCGCAGCCTCCTGCTCAGGGGTGAGCGGATAGATGGCCGAGCGGTATTGGGTGCCGTGATCGTTACCCTGACGCATGCCCTGCGCCGGGTCATGGTTTTCCCAGAACACCTGGAGCAACTGTTCATAGCTGATGACGCTCGGGTCATACACCACACGCACCGCTTCAGCATGACCGGTCTCACCGGAACAGACTTCGCGGTAGGTTGGGTTAGGCGTATATCCTCCGGTGTAGCCCGCAGCGGTGCTGTACACGCCCGGCAGTTGCCAGAACAGGCGTTCTACGCCCCAGAAGCAGCCCATGGCAAACAGGGCGATCTCCATTCCATCAGGAACGTTTGTCATTGAATGGTTGTTTACGGCGTGTAATGTCGCCACTGGCATAGGGGTGTTGCGTCCCGGTAACGCATCGGCTTGTGATACCAGATGCTTTTTATCAAATAAACTCACGGTGGGGCCTCCGGGGTAGCGTTGTTTCGGTTAAGGTTGTCACGAAGCGTTTAATTGAACACAATAAATGCGATGAATGAGTCTAGATTTAATCATAAGAAATATTTGGGTGTTAGGCCCTTTTTCAACCCGTAATTTGGGTTTTTGGCTTTCAGGCCGTATTTTGCCGCGGAGCGGCACTGCATTTGCTTCCAGGGTGGAAACAGGGATATTCAGGAGAAAACGTGACAAAGATCCGCCAGTTATGTTTAGTCAGTTTAATGCTGACAAGCGGGATTGCCAGCGCGGCGAATGTCCGTTTGCAGGTTGAGGGGTTATCCGGGGCGCTGGAAAAAAACGTGCGTGCGCAGCTTTCCACCATCCAGAGCGATGAAGTCACGCCGGATCGGCGTTTTCGCGCGCGCGTGGATGACGCCATTCGCGAAGGCTTAAAGGCGTTGGGGTACTACGAACCCACCATTGATTTCGATTTACGGCCGCCGCCGGCTAAAGGACGTCAGGTATTGATTGCCCGCGTCTCGCCGGGAGAACCCGTCCTGATTGGCGGCACGAACGTGGTGCTGCGCGGCGGTGCACGCACGGATCGTGACTACCTGGATCTGCTCAGCAACCGCCCGAAAGTGGGCACCGTGCTTAATCACGGGGATTACGATCGCTTTAAAAAATCCTTAACCAGCGTTTCGCTGCGCAAAGGCTACTTTGACAGCCAGTTCAACAAAAGCCAGCTGGGCGTTGCGCTTGAACGACGTCAGGCATTCTGGGATATCGATTACGACAGCGGCGAGCGCTATCGGTTTGGCGATGTAACCTTTGAAGGATCGCAAATCCGTGATGAGTATCTGCAAAACCTGGTGCCGTTTAAAAAGGGCGACTACTACCAGTCTAGCGACCTGGGCGAGCTGAACCGTCGTTTATCTGCCACCGGCTGGTTTAACTCCGTGGTGGTGGCACCGCAATTTGATAAATCCCGTAAAACGAAAGTGTTACCGCTGCATGGCGTGGTCTCACCGCGCACCGAGAACACCATTGAGACCGGTGTCGGCTACTCCACGGACGTCGGCCCGCGCGTGAAAGCCTCGTGGAAAAAACCGTGGATGAACTCCTACGGTCACAGCCTGACCACCAGCCTCAGCCTGTCTGCGCCTGAACAGCAGCTGGACTTCAGCTATAAAATGCCGCTGCTGAAAAATCCGCTTGAGCAATACTACCTCGTGCAGGGCGGCTTTAAACGTACCGATTTGAACGATACCGAGCAGGATTCGACGACGCTTGCGGTATCACGCTTCTGGGATCTCTCCAGCGGCTGGCAGCGCGCCATTAACCTGCGCTGGAGCCTTGACCACTTTACTCAGGCAAACGTCACCAACACCACCATGCTGCTCTATCCGGGCGTGATGATCAGCCGTACCCGCTCGCGCGGTGGCCTGATGCCGACCTGGGGCGATTCACAGCGCTACTCCATCGATTATTCCAACTCCGCCTGGGGCTCAGACGTGGATTTCTCCGTCGTGCAGGCGCAAAACGTCTGGATCCGTACCCTCTACGACAAGCACCGCTTTGTGGTTCGCGGCAACCTGGGCTGGATCGAAACCGGTGACTTCGAACGCGTTCCGCCAGATCTGCGTTTCTTCGCCGGGGGCGACCGCAGCATTCGCGGCTATAAGTACAAATCGATCTCACCTGAAAACGAGAAAGGCCAATTGACCGGGGCCTCTAAACTGGCGACCGGCTCGCTGGAGTATCAGTACAACGTCAGCGGCAAATGGTGGGGCGCCATGTTTGTCGACAGCGGCGAGGCGGTGAACGACATCCGCCGCAGCGATTTCAAAACCGGCGCGGGTGTGGGCGTGCGCTGGCAGTCACCGGTCGGGCCGATCAAGCTCGATTTCGCCGTTCCGGTGGGCGACAAAGAAGAACACGGTTTACAGTTTTACATCGGTCTGGGGCCTGAATTATGAGTTTATGGAAGAAGATAAGCCTCGGGGTGCTGATTTTTATCGTATTACTGCTCGGTACGGTGGCATTTCTGGTGGGTACCACCACGGGTCTGCATCTGCTGTTTAACGCCGCGAACCGCTGGGTGCCAGGGCTGGAAATCGGCCAGGTGATGGGCGGCTGGCGCGATCTGCGCCTGAAGAATATTCGTTATGAACAGCCCGGCGTGGCGGTGAACGCGGGCGAATTTCATCTGGCGGTAAAGCTCGGCTGCCTGCGGGACAGCCAGCTTTGCGTAAACGATCTGTCGCTAAAAGATGTGAACGTGGCGATAGACTCCAAAAAAATGCCGAAGTCTGAGCCTGTCGAGGAAGAGGACAGCGGCCCGCTGAATCTCTCCACGCCGTACCCGATTGCGCTCTACCGGGTCGCGCTGGATAACGTCAATATCAAAATCGACGACACGACGGTATCGGTGATGGATTTCACCTCCGGTCTGCGCTGGCAGGAGAAAAACCTCACCCTGACCCCAACCTCCCTGCAAGGGCTGCTGATTGCGCTGCCGAAGGTGGCCGACGTGGCGCAGGAAGAGATCGTCGAGCCGAAGATCCAGAACCCGCAGCCGGAAGAAAAACCGCTGGGTGAAACGCTGAAAGATCTCTTCTCGAAACCGGTTCTGCCGGAGATGACCGACGTGCATCTGCCGCTGAACCTCAATATCGAAGAGTTTAAAGGCGAGCAGTTGCGTCTGACCGGCGATACCGATCTGACGGTCTTCAACATGCTGCTTAAAGTCAGCAGTATCGACGGCAACATGAAGCTCGACGCGCTGGATATCGATACCAACCAGGGGTCGGTAAACGCCTCAGGCAATGCGCTGCTGCGCGATAACTGGCCGGTAGATATTACCCTTAACAGCGCCCTGAACATCGATCCGCTGAAAGGCGAGAAGGTGAAGGTGAAAGTCGGCGGCGCGCTGCGCGAGAAGCTGGAGTTCGGCGTGAACCTCTCCGGCCCTGTGGATATGGTACTGCGCGGGCAAACCCAGCTGGCAGAGGCCGGTCTACCGCTCAACCTTGAGATTGTCAGCAAGCAGCTTTACTGGCCGTTCACCGGTGAAAAGCAGTTCCAGGCCGACGATCTAAAGCTGAAGCTGAGTGGCAAAATGACCGACTACACGCTGTCGTTCCGTACGGCAGTGAAGGGGCAGGGAGTACCGCCCGCCGATATTACTCTGGATGCGAAGGGTAACGAGTTGCAGGTTAACCTCGACAAGCTGACCGTGGCGGCGCTGGAAGGGAAAACCGAGCTGACCGCGCTGCTCGACTGGCAGCAGGCGATCAGCTGGCGCGGCGAGCTGAAGCTGACCGGGATCAACACCGCTAAAGAGGTCCCGGACTGGCCGTCAAAACTGGATGGCCTGATCAAAACCCGCGGTAGCCTGTACGGTGGCACCTGGCAGATGGACGTGCCGGAACTCAAGCTCACCGGCAACGTGAAGCAGAACAAAGTCAACGTAGAGGGCTCGCTTAAGGGCAACAGCTATCTCCAGTGGGTGATCCCGGGCCTGCACGTGGCGCTGGGCCGCAACACGGCAGATATCAAAGGCGAGCTGGGGGTGAAAGATCTCGATCTGGATGCCACCATCGACGCGCCAAATCTCGATAACGCCCTGCCGGGTCTTGGTGGGACGGCGAAGGGGTTAGTGAAGGTTCGCGGTACAGTGGAGGCGCCGCAGCTGCTGGCGGACATCACCGCCAATAACCTGCGCTGGCAGGAACTTTCCATTGCCCGCGTGCGCGTCGAAGGGGACGTGAAATCCACCGATCAGATCGGCGGAAACCTGGACCTGCGCGTGGAGCGTATCTCCCAGCCGGACGTGAACATCAGTCTGGTCACGCTGGCGGCAAAAGGTAACGAAAAGCAGCACGATCTCCAGCTGCGCGTGCAGGGCGAGCCGGTCTCCGGGCAGCTGCACCTGACGGGCAGTTTTGACCGCCAGGCAACGCGCTGGAAGGGCGTGCTGGATAACACCCGCTTCAGCACGCCGGTCGGCCCGCTGGTGCTGTCCCGATCCATCGCGCTGGACTACCGCAATGCGGAGCAAAAGATCAGCATTGGGCCACACTGCTGGACCAACCCGAATGCTGAGCTGTGCGTGCCGCAGACCATTGATGCGGGCGCGGAAGGACGCGCGCAGATCAACCTCAACCGTTTTGACCTGGCGATGCTGAAACCGTTTATGCCGGAAACCACCCAGGCCAGCGGGGTCTTCAGCGGTAAAGCGGACGTCGCGTGGGACACCACTAAAGAGGGACTGCCGCAGGGCAGCGTTACCCTCTCCGGGCGTAACGTGAAGGTGACGCAGGAGGTCAATGACGCGCCGCTGCCGGTGGCGTTCGACACCCTGAATGTGAACGCTGACCTGCGTAACAATCGTGCGGAACTGGGATGGCTTATTCGTCTGACCAACAACGGTCAGCTTGACGGACAGGTGCAAATTACCGATCCGCAAGGGCGGCGCAATCTCGGCGGCAACGTCAATATTCGCAACTTCAACCTGGCGATGGTGAATCCGATTTTCTCGCGGGGAGAAAAGGCGGCGGGGATGCTCAGCGCCAACCTGCGTCTGGCGGGGGATGCGCAAAGCCCGCAGCTGTTTGGCCAGATGCGGTTAAACGGCGTGGACATTGACGGTAACTTTATGCCGTTCGATATGCAGCCAAGCCAGCTGACGATGAACTTTAACGGCCAAAGCTCAACCCTCAGTGGCTCAGTGCTGACACAGCAGGGACAAATCAACCTGACTGGTGACGCAGACTGGAGCCAGCTCGACAACTGGCGCGCCCGTATTGCGGCCAAGGGCAGCAGGGTGCGTATCACGGTACCGCCGATGGTGCGCCTGGACGTGTCGCCAGACGTGGTCTTTGAGGCAACGCCGAGTCTCTTCACCCTGGACGGCCGCGTCGACGTGCCCTGGGCGCGCATCGTGGTTCACGAAGTGCCGGAAAGCGCGGTTGGCGTCTCCAGTGATGAAGTTATGCTCAATGAAAATCTGAAACCTGTTGAACAGAAGAGCGCTGGCATACCGATCAATAGTAATCTTATTGTGCACGTGGGGAATAACGTGCGTTTGGACGCGTTTGGGCTGAAGGCGAGACTCACGGGTGACCTGAAGGTGGCGCAGGATCAACAGGGGCTTGGCCTCAATGGACAAATCAATATTCCTGAAGGGCGCTTCCATGCCTACGGTCAGGATTTGATTGTGCGTAAAGGTGAGCTGCTGTTCTCCGGCCCACCGGATCAGCCGGTACTCAATATCGAAGCGATCCGTAACCCGGAAGCCACCGAAGATGATGTGATTGCGGGCGTGCGCGTGACGGGCTCCGCCGATGAACCTAAGGCAGAGATCTTCTCTGACCCGGCCATGTCGCAACAGGAAGCGCTTTCCTACCTGCTGCGCGGCCAGGGTCTGGATAGCCAACAGGGCGATGGTGCGGCAATGACATCGATGTTAGTCGGTCTGGGGGTTGCACAAAGTGGTCAGGTTGTGGGTAAAATCGGCGAGACGTTTGGCGTAAGCAATCTGGCGCTGGACACTCAGGGCGTGGGTGACTCTTCGCAGGTAGTGGTCAGCGGCTATGTACTGCCGGGTCTACAGGTAAAATATGGCGTGGGGATCTTTGACTCACTGGCTACACTCACGTTACGTTATCGCCTGATGCCTAAGCTATATCTGGAAGCAGTGTCCGGCGTAGACCAGGCACTTGATCTGCTCTATCAGTTTGAGTTTTAGCAATGCGAATATTTGTTTATGGCAGTTTACGAACCAAGCAAGGCAACAGCCACTGGATGACCAACGCCCAGTTGCTGGGAAATTACACAATCGAAAACTACCAGTTGTACAGTCTGGGCCACTATCCAGGCGCGGTTCCGGGGAACGGAACGGTACAGGGTGAGGTTTATCGTATTGATAATGCTACGCTGGCCGAACTTGATGCCTTGCGCACCAGGGGCGGTGAATACGCTCGCCAGTTGATCCAGACGCCTTACGGCAGTGCATGGATGTATGTGTACCAACGTTCGGTCAACGGGTTAACGCTGATTGAAAGCGGTAACTGGTTAGACAGAGACCAGTTCTGAAAAACGACAGCGCCACCGTAAGGTGGCGTTATCGTTTTGCGTCTCTTGCTGATTGTTGGCCCGTGCAAGCGTAGCGCCGCCGGGCGCATCGAAAGGCACAAAAAAGCCCCGACGCGCGGGGCTTAGTATCAGCAGTAAGAATTACTTCTTAGCAGCACGCTCGAAAGAGGCGATGATTTCTGCTTTCGCCGCTTCTGCGTTATCCCAGCCTTCAACTTTAACCCATTTGCCTTTTTCGAGATCTTTGTAGTGCTCGAAGAAGTGGGCGATCTGCGCTTTCAGCAGCTCTGGCAGGTCGTTCACATCTTTAATGTGATCGTACTCTTTGCTCAGCTTGGTGTGCGGTACGGCTACCAGTTTCGCATCTTCACCCGCTTCGTCAGTCATTTTCAGCACGCCAACAGGACGGCAGCGAATGACGGAGCCTGGCTGCAATGGGTATGGCGTTGGGACCAGTACGTCAACCGGATCACCGTCCAAAGACAGAGTGTGGTTGATGTAGCCGTAGTTGCACGGATAGAACATGGCGGTAGACATGAAACGGTCAACGAACAGCGCACCGGTGTCTTTGTCGATTTCGTATTTGATTGGATCTGCGTTAGCCGGGATTTCGATCACAACGTAGATGTCTTCTGGCAGTTCTTTACCCGCAGGGACGTTGAGTAAGCTCATGTCGGTGTCCTTTAAAATGGATGGTAACAAGTGGCAGGTATTATAGCCAACTGGCGCTGAAAGTCTTCGCCTGTTTTCGTCTTATCTCCCTCGCGCTTTCACTTTTCAGACCGTTTCCATGACAGGATAATCCATAAACTCAGCCGCATTTTAAATGTGGAAATGAAAGCGATTACAAACTTGTGATTAACGTTTTATTCACTTTTCTGAAGTGTGATGTAACGCAATCCGTAACATATTCCATTGGCTATAGTTCATCCGCAGAACATCTTTTAACCAACAATAACCTACCCTACGAGGACGTTCATATGTGGAAGCGCTTACTTCTTGTTACAGCAGTTTCGGCAGCCATGTCGTCTATGGCGATGGCCGCACCGTTAACCGTTGGATTTTCGCAGGTCGGATCTGAATCCGGCTGGCGCGCCGCTGAAACGAACGTGGCGAAAAGTGAGGCCGAAAAGCGCGGTATTACCCTGAAAATCGCCGATGGTCAGCAAAAGCAAGAGAATCAGATTAAAGCGGTGCGCTCTTTTATCGCTCAGGGCGTGGATGCCATCTTTATCGCCCCGGTTGTTGCCACGGGCTGGGAACCGGTGCTGAAGGAAGCTAAAGAGGCTGAAATTCCTGTGTTCCTGCTCGACCGTTCCATCGACGTAAAAGACAAATCTCTCTATATGACCACCGTCACCGCCGATAACGTGCTGGAAGGCAAACTGATTGGTGACTGGCTGGTGAAGCAGGTGGATGGCAAGCCGTGTAACGTGGTTGAGTTGCAGGGCACCGTCGGGGCGAGCGTGGCTATCGACCGTAAGAAAGGTTTCGCGGAGGCCATCGCCAAAGCACCAAACATCAAGATCATCCGTTCTCAGTCCGGCGACTTCACCCGCAGCAAAGGTAAAGAGGTCATGGAAAGCTTCATCAAGGCAGAAAATAACGGCAAAAATATCTGCATGGTTTACGCCCACAACGACGACATGGTGATCGGCGCCATCCAGGCCATCAAAGAAGCGGGCCTGAAGCCGGGCAAAGATATTCTCACCGGCTCGATCGACGGCGTACCGGACATCTACAAAGCGATGATTGACGGCGAAGCGAACGCCAGCGTGGAGCTGACGCCGAACATGGCGGGCCCGGCATTCGATGCGCTGGAGAAATTCAAGAAAGACGGCACCCAGCCTGAGAAGTTGACCATCACCAAATCCACGCTCTACCTGCCGGACACGGCGAAAGAAGAGTTAGAGAAGAAGAAAAATATGGGCTACTAAGCTCAGCCCCTCCTCACCCTAGCCCTCTCCCCGGAGGGGAGAGGGAAAAGGGCAGTTTGGGCAGAAAATTAAAGACTGGCACGAATAATCCCCTCTCCCCTCCGGGGAGAGGGTCAGGGTGAGGGGAAACCATGACCACCGAACAACACCAGGAAATCCTCCGCACAGAGGGCCTGAGTAAATTTTTCCCTGGCGTTAAGGCGCTGGATAACGTTGATTTCAGCCTGCGGCGTGGGGAGATCATGGCGTTGCTCGGCGAAAACGGGGCGGGGAAGTCGACGCTGATTAAAACCCTGACCGGGGTCTATCACGCCGATCGCGGCGCTATCTGGCTGGAAGGTAATGCTATTTCGCCCAAAAACACCGCGCATGCGCAGCAACTGGGGATCGGCACGGTCTACCAGGAAGTGAACCTGCTGCCAAACATGTCGGTAGCGGATAACCTGTTTATTGGCCGCGAGCCCAGACGTTTTGGCCTGCTGCGCCGTAAAGAGATGGAAGCGCGCGCCGCGAAGCTGATGGAATCGTATGGCTTCTCTCTCGACGTGCGCGAACCGCTGAACCGTTTTTCCGTGGCGATGCAGCAGATCGTGGCGATCTGTCGCGCTATCGATCTCTCGGCGAAAGTGCTGATCCTCGATGAACCCACCGCCAGCCTCGATACCCAGGAAGTGGAGATGCTTTTTACCCTGATGCGCCAGCTGCGCGATCAGGGCGTGAGCCTGATCTTTGTTACGCACTTCCTCGATCAGGTTTACGAGGTAAGCGACCGTATTACGGTGCTGCGCAACGGCGGCTTTGTCGGCTGCCGGGAAACCCGCGAGCTGCCGCAGATTGAGCTGGTCAAAATGATGCTGGGCCGCGAGCTGGAGACCAACGCACTCCAGCGTGCGGGCCGCACGCTGCTGAGCGAAAAACCGATCGCCGCGTTTCACGATTACGGCAAAAAAGGGACCATCGCGCCGTTTAACCTCGAGGTACGCCCCGGTGAAATTGTGGGTCTGGCAGGGCTGTTAGGCTCCGGGCGCACCGAAACCGCCGAAGTGATCTTCGGGATCAAACCTGCCGACAGCGGAACGGCGCTGATCAAAGGCAAACCGCAAACGCTACGTTCACCGCATCAGGCGTCGTGCCTCGGCGTGGGCTTCTGCCCGGAGGACAGAAAAACGGACGGGATTATTGCCGCCGCCTCGGTGCGGGAAAACATCATTCTGGCGCTACAGGCCCAGCGCGGCTGGCTGCGTCCGATCCCTAAGCGCGAGCAGAACGCGATTGCCGAGCGCTTCATCCGCCAGCTCGGTATCCGTACCCCGAGCGCGGAACAGCCCATCGAGTTCCTCTCGGGCGGTAATCAGCAGAAGGTGTTGCTCTCGCGCTGGCTGCTGACCAAACCGCAGTTCCTGATCCTCGACGAGCCCACGCGCGGTATCGACGTGGGCGCGCATGCCGAAATCATCCGGCTTATCGAAACGCTGTGCGCCGACGGTCTGGCGCTGCTGGTGATCTCGTCTGAGCTGGAGGAGCTGGTTGGCTATGCCGATCGCGTCATCATCATGCGCGATCGCAGGCAGGTGGCAGAGATCCCGCTGGATAAACTGTCGGTTCCGGCGATCATGAATGCCATCGCGGCGTAAGGAGTCATATGTGATGTCCCGTTCTCTTTCGCAAACTGGCGAAGCGAAGCGCCGCTTCAGCTGGCCGACCGGCACGCCGCAAATCGTGGCGCTGCTGCTGGTGCTGCTGGTGGATAGCCTGGTGGCTCCGCATTTCTTCCAGATCGTCGTGCAGGATGGCCGCCTGTTTGGTAGCCCGATCGACATCTTAAACCGTGCCGCGCCCGTGGCACTGCTGGCGATGGGTATGACGCTGGTCATTGCCACCGGCGGGATCGACCTCTCCGTCGGTGCGGTAATGGCGATTGCGGGCGCCACCGCCGCCTCGATGACCGTTGCCGGGCACAGCCTGCCGGTGGTTCTGCTGGCCGCGCTGGGCTCCGGTGTATTAGCCGGGCTGTGGAACGGCATTCTGGTCGCGGTGCTCAAGATCCAGCCGTTTGTCGCGACGTTGATTTTGATGGTGGCCGGGCGCGGTGTGGCGCAGCTTATCACCTCCGGTCAAATCGTCACCTTTACCTCCCCGAATCTTGCGTGGATCGGCAGCGGTAATTTTCTGTTCTTCCCGACCCCGGTGATCGTCGCGCTGGTGACGCTGGTGGTGTTCTGGCTTTTCACCCGCAAAACGGCGCTCGGGATGTTCATCGAAGCGGTGGGGATTAACATTCGGGCCGCGAAAAACGCCGGGGTAAATACACGGCTGATGGTGATGCTGACCTATGTGCTGAGCGGCGTCTGTGCTGCGATTGCCGGGGTGATTGTGGCGGCCGACATTCGCGGGGCGGATGCCAACAACGCCGGACTCTGGCTGGAGCTTGATGCGATCCTCGCGGTGGTTATCGGCGGTGGGTCGCTGATGGGCGGACGTTTTAATCTGCTGCTCTCGGTGGTGGGGGCGTTAATTATTCAGGGTATGAATACCGGTATTTTGCTCTCCGGGTTCCAGCCGGAACTTAATCAGGTCGTCAAAGCGGTCGTGGTGCTTATCGTACTTATCGTGCAGTCGCCGCGCTTTATCACTCTCATTAAGGGGTTCCGCGGTCATGATAAAACGTAATTTGCCGTTAATGATCACGCTGGGCGTGTTCGTGCTGGGATACCTTTATTGCCTGACCCAGTTCCCGGGCTTCGCCTCCACGCGGGTGATTTGCAACATCCTGACCGACAACGCCTTTTTAGGCATTATCGCCGTCGGCATGACGTTTGTGATCCTCTCCGGCGGGATCGATCTCTCCGTTGGGTCGGTGATCGCCTTTACCGGCGTTTTCCTTGCCAAGGCGATTGGCTTTTGGGGCATTTCGCCGCTGCTGGCGTTTCCGCTGGTGCTGGTCATGGGCTGCGCATTCGGCGCCTTTATGGGGCTTTTGATCGACGCGCTGAAAATACCGGCGTTTATCATCACCCTCGCCGGGATGTTCTTCCTGCGCGGCGTGAGCTATCTGGTGTCGGAGGAGTCAATTCCGATTAACCATCCGATCTACGACACGCTCTCCAGCCTTGCGTGGAAAATTCCCGGTGGAGGGCGCCTGAGCGCAATGGGGCTGCTGATGCTGGGCGTGGTGGTGATCGGGATCTTCCTCGCTCACCGTACCCGGTTTGGTAACCAGGTTTATGCCATTGGCGGCAGCGCCACGTCCGCGAACCTGATGGGGATTTCCACGCGCAGCACCACCATCCGCATCTATATGCTTTCGACCGGCCTTGCCACGCTCGCGGGGATTGTGTTTTCGGTATACACCCAGGCAGGCTATGCCCTGGCGGGGGTGGGCGTTGAGCTTGACGCCATTGCCTCGGTGGTGATTGGCGGTACGCTGCTCAGCGGCGGGGTAGGGACGGTGCTCGGTACGCTGTTTGGCGTGGCGATCCAGGGGCTGATTCAGACCTATATCAACTTCGACGGCAAACTCAGCTCCTGGTGGACCAAAATCGCCATCGGTATTCTGCTGTTTATTTTTATCGCGCTCCAGCGCGGCCTGACGGTGCTGTGGGAGAACCGCCAGAGCTCGCCTGTTACCCGTGTGAATACATCTTTAACAGGGCGATAACATGCTGAAATTGCTTAAACTCTAAACATTTTCCGGTAGCGGTCGATACTCTTTTTTTATGCCCAGAAATATCTCGCTACCGGAAATAACATCATGCTTAAAACGCTATCGATTCGTACCGGCTTGCTCTCTTTACTGGCCGTTATGACCCTTCTGCTGCTGATTGTCAGCGGCATTGGCATTTATGCCCTTACGCAAAGTTCTGCTTCTCTCCAGCGCATCAATCATCTTCAGGGTGAACAGATGGTGCAGCTAAATGCCGGCTATACGCTGATCCTGCGCGCGCGTAACGAAGCGGGACAGGCCGTCCGCATGATGGAGGTCGGCCTGCTGGACGATGCGGCCAGGGCGGTCAAAACCATTAACCAGGAAGTGGCGCTGGCACAGAAAACGCTGAAGGGCGTGATCGGCGGCGGCGTGGCGGATGAGCAGGGGCAAAAGCTGCTGGATAACGTCGCCTCGAGCCTGGCGGTGTACAACCAGCAGGGTATCAGCCCGATGCTGAAAGCCCTGAACGAGCAAAGCGCGGACGGCTATTACGATCTGCTGGAAAGCAAGCTGGTCCCGGTGGCGAAGCAGTTTGATAACGATATGCAGGCGTTCCAGACGTGGAGCGAGGCGCGCGGCAAAGCGGAGGTGAGCGCCGTGCAGGCGAGTAAAACCCGTGTGCTGATCCTGATTATCGTCGCGGCGCTGCTGACGGCAGGCATTATCGTGCTGGCCTGGCTGGTGCTGCGCCATATGCTCCTCAAGCCGCTTTCAGCCTCAATTGTCCAGCTGGAGCACGTAGCGGCCGGGGATTTAACCCACACCCTGAACGCGCCCGCGAGCCAGGAATTTAATCGCCTCAACGCGGTCATCGAAGAGATGCGCCAGTCGCTGATGAATTCCGTTCTGCGGGTGCGTGACGCCAGCTCGCAGATTGATACCGGCAGCCGCGAGCTGACGGCAGGGAACCTGAACCTGGCCCAGCGCACGGAATCCACCGCCACCTCGCTGGAGCAGACGGCCGCCAGCATGGAAGAGATCACCGCCACGGTGAAACTTAACGCCGATAACGCCGGGCAGGCGCACCAGCTGGCGCAGTCGGTCTCCGATACCGCCGATCATGGCAGCGAAATGGTCTGCTACGTCATTGAGAAGATGCGCGACATCGCCGGCAGCTCGGCGCGCATCGCCGATATCCTGAGCGTCATCGACGGCATTGCCTTCCAGACCAATATTCTGGCGCTGAACGCCTCCGTGGAAGCGGCGCGCGCGGGCGAGCAGGGACGGGGTTTTGCGGTCGTGGCGGGTGAGGTGCGCAATCTCGCCAGCCGCAGTGCCGATGCGGCGAAAGAGATCCGCTCGCTTATCAGCGATTCGCAAACCCACGTGAACGAGGGCAGCGAGCTGGCGCAACAGGCCGGTGAGACGATGGACGAGATCGCCACTGAAGTGCTGCGTATGACCAAACTGATGCGAGAAATTGCGACGGCGTCTCAGGAGCAGAGCCGCGGTATTGAGCAGGTTAACATTGCCGTCAATCAGATGGATGAAACGGCGCAACAAAATGCGGCGCTGGTTCAGCAGTCCTCTGTGGCAACGCGTTCCCTGGAGGAACAATCGCGCGAGCTGATGGAGGCGATGGCATCCTTCAAACTGACGGCGCAAACGGCATGATAAAAATAGGGGAGCCTGTCGGGCTCCCCTATTTACGCGTTACGCGTCCGGGAATTCGCGGATCATGCGTTCAACGTCTTCCACCATGTGGTCGTTGCCGACAAAGAACGAACGGCGCTGGTGCAGGCTTTCCGGCACGATATCCAGAATACGCTCTTTACCGTCACTCGCTTTGCCGCCTGCCTGTTCGGCCAGGAATGCCATCGGGTTGCACTCGTACAGCAGACGCAGTTTTCCGTCCGGGTGGCTGGCGGTGCTTGGGTAGAGGTAAATACCACCCTTCAGCAGGTTACGGTGGAAATCCGCCACCAGCGAGCCGATATAGCGCGAGGTGTACGGGCGCTGGGTGGCTTTATCCTCTTCCTGGCAGAATTTGATGTACTTCTTCACGCCATTCGGGAATCGGATGTAGTTGCCTTCGTTGATGGAGTAGGTATTGCCCTTCTCCGGGAAGCGCATGCGCTCCTGGCTCAGACAGAAAACGCCCAGCGACGGATCGTAGGTAAAGGCGTGCACGCCGCAGCCGGTGGTGTACACCAGCATGGTGGATGAGCCATACACCACGTAACCGGCAGCAACCTGCTTGCTGCCCGGCTGCAGGAAGTCTTCTTCCGTCACCGGTGTGCCAACCGGGGTGACGCGACGGTAGATGGAGAAAATGGTACCGACAGAAACGTTAACGTCGATGTTGGAGGAGCCGTCCAGCGGATCCATCAGAACAACGTATTTTGCGTGTTCACACCCTTCGAATACGACGATCTCATCTTCTTCTTCAGAGGCGATACCCGCAACGATGTCGCGCGCGCGCAGTGCTGCTTTCAGTTTTTCATTGGCGAACAGGTCGAGTTTCTGCTGAACCTCACCCTGAACGTTCTCGGCACCGCTGGCACCCAGGATATCGACCAGACCGGCCTTGTTGATATCGCGGTGGATGATCTTAGCGCCCAGCTTTATTGCCGACAGCAAAGCAGTGAGCTCACCCGTAGCATGAGAGAACTCGTGCTGCTTTTCGACAATAAATTCACCTAACGTTTTCATAACACTTTCCCTGCATCTTATGTTGAGTAAAGCGGTTGATGTCCAACAATCTTAACAAACATTCAAATATTAGCGCAGAGGTGAATCGCGCCAGCAAAATACGGATTTACCTGAAATGCGTTTCACAGCCGCTGACATGTGAGTAAAATGTGCGCCACATTGAAGAAGGATAGTGACGTATGCGCATTCATATATTGGGGATTTGTGGCACTTTCATGGGCGGACTGGCAATGCTGGCGCGCTCGCTGGGCCATGAAGTGACAGGTTCGGACGCCAATGTGTATCCGCCAATGAGCACGCTGCTGGAGAAGCAGGGGATTTCTCTGATTCAGGGATATGACGCCAGCCAGCTCGAGCCGCAGCCGGATCTGGTGATCGTTGGTAACGCCATGACCCGTGGGAATCCATGCGTTGAAGCGGTGCTGGAACGCAATATCCCGTACATGTCTGGCCCGCAGTGGCTGCATGACTTTGTCCTGCGCGACCGCTGGGTTGTCGCCGTTGCCGGGACGCACGGCAAAACCACCACCGCCGGTATGGCGACCTGGATCCTCGAAGCCTGCGGCTACAAGCCGGGGTTCGTGATCGGCGGCGTGCCGGGGAATTTCGACGTCTCCGCGCGTCTGGGCGACAGCCCGTTCTTTGTGATTGAAGCGGATGAATACGACTGCGCGTTCTTCGACAAGCGCTCCAAGTTCGTGCATTACTGCCCACGCACGCTGATCCTCAACAACCTTGAGTTCGATCACGCGGATATCTTTGACGACCTGAAAGCGATTCAGAAACAGTTCCACCATCTGGTGCGCATTGTTCCGGGTCAGGGCCGCATTATCCTGCCGGAGAACGACATCAACCTGAAGCAGACTATGGCGATGGGGTGCTGGAGCGAGCAGGAGCTGGTTGGCGAGCAGGGGCACTGGCAGGCGAAAAAGCTCAACGCGGATGCTTCCGAATGGGAAGTGCTGCTCGACGGCGAAAAAGTGGGCGAAGTGAAGTGGGGCCTGGTGGGTGAGCACAATATGCACAACGGCCTGATGGCGATCGCCGCGGCGCGTCACGTGGGCGTACTGCCTGCGGATGCCGCCAATGCGCTGGGTTCATTCATTAACGCCCGCCGCCGTCTGGAGCTGCGTGGTGAAGCGAATGGCGTGACGGTGTACGACGATTTCGCGCACCACCCAACCGCCATTCTGGCGACGCTTGCCGCATTGCGTGGCAAAGTTGGCGGCACCGCGCGTATTCTGGCCGTGCTGGAACCGCGTTCGAACACCATGAAAATGGGGATATGCAAAGACGATCTCGCGCCGTCCTTAGGGCGTGCCGACGAGGTCTTCCTCCTGCAACCGCAGCATATTCCGTGGCAGGTGGCCGAAGTGGCCGACGCCTGCATTCAGCCAGCGCACTGGAGTGCGGACGTGGATGTCTTAGCGGATATGGTGGTGAAAGCCGCACAGCCTGGCGATCACATTCTGGTGATGAGCAACGGCGGGTTTGGTGGGATCCATCAGAAGCTGCTGGACGGTCTGGCGAAGAAAGCCGCGGCCGCAGAGTAAAAAAAGGCCCGGTGGCGCTAGCGCTTACCGGGCCTACATTTTTTCGCACGACCTTGTAGGCCGGATAAGGCGTTTACGCCGCCATCCGGCGCAAACCCGCACAGATTACTCTTCGTTCTCAGACAGCTCGCGCAGATACTGGAAAATCAGACGCGCAGACTTCGGCGGCTTATTCCCTTCTTTCTCTTTCTTCGCGTTACGGATCAAAGAACGCAGCTGCTGGCGGTCGGCATTCGGCCACAGGTTCAGCACTTCAGGTACCGCGTCATCACCTTGCTCGATCAGACGGTCGCGGATCTGCTCCAGCTTATGGAACAGCGCAACCTGCTGGTTGTGGCGGTTCTTAAGTTTATCCAGCGCCTGACGGATCGGCTCAACATCGCGCTGACGCAGCAGTTTCCCGATAAGCTGAAGCTGGCGGCGACGCCCTTCTTTCTTGATTTTCTGTGCCAGTTCAATGGCATCACGCAGATCCTGGTCGAGCGGGATCTTATCCAGCGCGTTCTTACCCAGTTCTACCATTTCTGCGCCAAGCTGTTTTAACTCTTCGGCGTCACGTTTAATTTCACTTTTACTGACCCAGATGATCTCATCATCTTCGTCTTCGATGTCATCACCGGGAACGTCGTCGAGCCAGTCTTCGGGCTGCTTAGTCATGTCAGGCTCCTTAAAAAAAGAGGCTAATGTTACCAGTTAAGACGCGCACTGAAAAACGGTTCTCTGTTAGACTTCACTTAACTCTCTCTTACAGTATGGCATTTGCGATGAAAGTAACCTCACAAGTTGAAGCGCAGCGTAAGATCCTGGAAGAAGCCGTCTCCACCGCGCTGATGCTCGCTTCAGGTAAATCAGATGGCGCCGAAGTGGCGGTCAGCAAAACCACCGGCATTAGCGTGAGCACCCGCTATGGCGAAGTGGAGAATGTAGAATTTAACAGCGATGGCGCGCTGGGGATCACGGTGTATCACCAGAATCGCAAAGGCAGCGCGTCGTCTACCGATCTCAGCCCGGATGCCATCGCCCGTACAGTGCAGGCGGCGCTGGATATCGCGCGGTACACCTCCCCGGATCCTTACGCTGGCGTGGCTGATAAAGAGCTGCTGGCGTTTGACGCGCCGGATCTCGATCTGTTCCATCCGGCGGAAGTGACCCCGGATGAAGCCATTGAGCTGGCCTCGCGCGCCGAGCAGGCGTCTTTGCAGGCTGACAAACGCATCACCAATACCGAAGGCGGCAGCTTTAACAGCCACTACGGCATCAAAGTGTTTGGTAACTCCCATGGCATGTTGCAGGGGTACTGCTCAACCCGCCACTCGCTTTCCAGCTGCGTGATCGCCGAAGAGAACGGCGATATGGAGCGTGATTACGCGTATACCATTGGCCGCGCGCTGGGGGATTTGCAGTCTCCGGAGTGGGTGGGAAAAGAGTGCGCCGAACGTACGCTGTCACGCCTCTCGCCGCGTAAACTCTCCACCATGAAAGCCCCGGTCATTTTTGCCAACGAAGTGGCAACCGGTCTGTTTGGTCATCTGGTGGGGGCGATTGCGGGTGGTTCGGTGTACCGTAAATCGACCTTCCTGCTCGACTCGCTGGGCAAGCAGATCCTGCCGGAATGGCTGACCATCGAAGAGCACCCGCACCTGCTGAAAGGGCTGGCCTCCACGCCGTTCGACAGCGAAGGCGTGCGCACGGAGCGCCGGGATATCGTTAAAGACGGCATTCTGACCCAGTGGCTGCTGACCAACTACTCCGCGCGTAAGCTGGGGCTGAAAAGCACCGGGCACGCGGGCGGCATTCATAACTGGCGCATTGCCGGGCAGGGCCTGAATTTTGAACAGATGCTGAAAGAGATGGGCACCGGTCTGGTGGTCACCGAGCTGATGGGGCAGGGCGTGAGCGGTATCACCGGCGACTACTCTCGCGGCGCAGCGGGCTTCTGGGTGGAAAACGGTGAAATTCAGTATCCGGTGAGCGAAATCACCATCGCCGGCAACCTCAAGGACATGTGGCGCAATATTGTTACGGTCGGTAACGATATTGAAACACGCAGCAATATTCAGTGTGGTTCTGTATTACTGCCGGAGATGAAAATCGCCGGGCAATAATCCCCGTAAAAGCCTGATTTATAATAAAAAAAGGAAGTTAGCAATGCGTAAACACCTGTTAGCGATCGTCGCGGCTTCAACGCTGGTTCTTGGTTCATCTGCGTTTGCTGCCGATCTTGAAGACAACATGGACATCCTCAGTCAAAACCTGAAGGTGGTGCAGAAAACCGACGATGCGGCGGAGATGAAAGACGCACTGACCAAAATGCGTGAAGCGGCGCTGGATGCGCAAAAAGCGACGCCGCCGAAGCTGGAAAGCAAAGCGGCGGACAGCGCCGAGATGAAAGACTACCGCCACGGTTTTGACGTGCTGGTCGGCCAGATCGACGGCGCGCTGAAGCTGGCGAACGAAGGCAAAGTGAAGGAAGCCCAGGCGGCAGCCGACCAGTTTGCGGCGACCCGCAACGCGTATCACAAAAAGTATCGTTGATAGTCTGGATGAGCGGGGCGCGTTAAGCATCCCCGCTCACACTCTTCTCCCTCCCCATAAGAAAACCTTATCCACGTCACATTTCTACGAGCCTGCTCGTAATCTTTTCCACTCCGCTTACCTGTTTAGTGCCGCGTAATAGCGTGATATTCATCACGTAAATCCAGCGATTAATCCAGATTCACCGCATTTATGTGGCACAGATCACTGCCGCGGCTCGCCTTTCCACTTCGAAGTGGAAAACAACTCGCTACAAACAACGCCCCCTCGACGTTAGTTTTATTCCAGAGCCATTAACGGGGTAAGACGAGTGATTAACGGAGCGGTAATGAACGACGTTGGGGAACAGGCGGTGCAAACAGAACAGCTCGCGAACACCATGCTTCAGCAGGTCTACGCCCTGCTGGCCCGGCACAACATCATCCCCAACGCGGTACAGGAGCAGATGCTGACCTCCCACGTTCGCGCAATGGCGCACCGGTCTGTGACCGGCGAGCCGCTGCCGGAGGTTGAAGCAGAGCTGTTCGACGAAATTTCACCAGATTCAATGCAACTTGCCCGTGAAGTGGTAGCGCAGTTTGGCAATCTTCCTGATGAAGAAGCCTGGCTGCTCTCCGTTCACTTCGAAGTCGCGAAAGACAACCTTTAAGGAGCAACACATGGAACAGATTACAGTCGTGATTGGCGATCGCCTGGGTAAAGGTCAGAAAGTGGCTGCGGGTGTGGAAAAAGCCGGCGGACGCGCGGTTGTCGTACCGGGCATGGCAGCGGATATGAAGCTCGGTGACGTGATGAAAGCAGAAAACGCCACCTTCGGGATCTCGTTCTGCGGCAGCGGCGGCGCGGGTGCCATCACCGCCCAGACCAAATACGGCTACAAGGCCAAATACGGCATGCGCTCCGTGGATGAGGGGGTGACCGCTATCAACGAAGGCTGCAACGTGCTGGGCTTTGGCTTTATGGATAAAGAAGAGCTGGGCGAGCGTCTGGTACAGGCGTGGCAGAAGAAATACGGCGCGTAAGCATGAAAGAACAGTTCACGACCACGGTGAGAGTGAAGGGGAAGGGCGATGCCAAAGCGCGCGCCTTTGCCGACGCCCTCAACCACGTACAGGCCGCGGTGATGAAAGCCTCACCGCATATCTTACTGCGTATTGAGCCACAGGATGTGCAGGTTGTTCAGGCGCAAGAAGCGGTGCGAAAAGAAGCGTTTTTGTTCTTCTTTCTGCGTCGGGAAAGACGCACCTACAGCGTGGAGCTGGATGTGACCGTCAACGTGACCGCCATCAATCTCGACCAGGTGGATTTCGTCACGCAACGCTGATTATTCATAAAAGGGCAGACTGATGTTCTTAATTATATTAATAAAATCGCTCATCATTGGCGGCCTGGTTGGCGTCGGTGTTGGAGCCGGGGCTGCACGCATGTTTCATGCGCCTACCACTCAGGGTATGGGCGCGTTTCGTACATTGGGGGAACTGAACTCCTGTGAAGGGGATCCGGCGTCCCACTTCTCCTTTGGGTTAGGTTTCTTCTTTAACGCCTGGGCCTCTTCCGTGGCCGCAGGTGCCTTCACACAGGACGTTGACCACCGCATCATCCCGAACTGGGGTGCTGCTGCACTGATGATCAAAAACCGTAACGTCGGTGAAACGCTGCATGACCCGCGCAAAATGGCGATTGCCTGCGGCATTATCGGCATGATTGTCGTGACCTTCCTTAACCTGACCGCCTCCTCCGTTCCGGCTGCGCTTCAGGTCACCGCCGTGAAGGTGCTGGTGCCTGCCGCGAACCTGCTGGTCAACACCGTGATGCCGGTGATCTTCTGGCTGGCAGCCATCGACGCGGGTAAAAAATCGGGCTTCTGGGCCACCATCTTTGGCGGCGCAGCGCAGCTGATCATGGGTAACGCCGTGCCGGGCCTGGTGCTGGGGATCCTGATCGGTAAAGGCGTGGAAGAGAGCGGCTGGAACCACGTCACCAAAGTGATGATGGCGGCGATCGTCCTGCTGTTTGTGCTGAGCGGCTTCTTCCGCGGCTTCGACATGAAGATGATCGAATCCTTCCATCTGACCGTGCCGAACTGGCTCGATATGATCCACAACTCGCTCAGCGGTAAATAACAGGAGCCTCGACATGGAACAGAATAAAGGTTTTTGGTATGCCGACTGGTCGTTCCCGATCTTCGTTGGCCTGCTCTCCTCCGGCGTCTTCGCCGGGACGCACATGTACTACCTCTACGGTATCGGCGCGTTTAACGAAGTGGCCTTCGTGGCGATGCTGAAAGCGGGAATCGATACCGGCGTTTACGGCGCGGTGGCGGCGTTCGGCGCAAGCTTCCTGTTCGCCCGTATCATCGAAGGGTCGCTGGTCGGGATTCTCGACATCGGCGGGGCGATCCAGACCGGCGTGGGCCTCGGCGTACCGGCGCTGCTGCTGGGCGCGGGGATCATGTTCCCGGTGACCAACTTTATTGCCTCGCTGATTACCGGCCTGGTGATTGGTCTGGCGATTGGCTACGTCATCATCCTGGCGCGTAAGTTCACCATCAACCAGAGTAACTCCACCTACGGTGCAGACGTGATGATGGGCGCGGGTAACGCCTCCGGCCGCTTCCTCGGGCCGTTGATTATCCTCAGCGCCATGACCGCCTCCATTCCAATCGGCGTCGGTTCCCTGGTGGGCGCGCTGCTGTTCTACATCTGGCAGAAGCCGATTACCGGTGGCGCCATCCTCGGCGCAATGATTTTGGGCTGGCTGTTCCCGGTCGCCCTTTAATACCTGCGGGCGCTTCGGTGCCCGCCTTATCAGGAGAACCCCATGTTTGATCTACTCCTGCGCCGTGCGCGCCTCGCCGACGATACCCTGACCGATATCGCCATTCAGGACGGGAAGATCGCCGCGACAGGCCAAATTGACGCTCCCGCTCGTAAAACGGTTGAGCTTAACGGTGACGTGTTCGTCAGCGCGGGCTGGATTGACTCCCACGTCCACTGCTACCCGAACTCCCCGATCTACCACGACGAGCCGGACAGCGTGGGCATTGCCACCGGCGTCACCACCGTGGTGGACGCGGGCAGTACCGGGGCCGACGACGTGGATGATTTTTACGCCATCACCCGCAAAGCATCCACCGAGGTGTTTGCCCTGCTGAACATCTCCCGCGTGGGGCTGATTGCCCAGAACGAGCTGGCCAATATGGCCAATATTGATGCTGATGCGGTGAAGCAGGCGGTGACGCGCTACCCGGATTTTATCGTCGGCCTGAAGGCGCGCATGAGCAGCAGCGTGGTCGGTGAAAACGGCATTACCCCGCTGGAGCGTGCGAAAGCGATTCAAAAAGAGAATGGCGACCTGCCGCTGATGGTGCACATCGGCAACAACCCGCCGAACCTTGATGAGATTGCCGAGCTGTTAAGCTCCGGCGACATCATTACCCACTGCTACAACGGCAAGCCCAACCGCATTCTGACGCCCTCCGGCGAGCTGCGCGCCTCCATTACGTCTGCGCTGAAGCGCGGCGTGCGTCTGGACGTCGGCCACGGCACGGCGAGCTTCAGCTTTGAGGTGGCGAAACGCGCCATCGCGATGGGCATTCTGCCGCACACCATCAGCTCGGATATCTACTGCCGCAACCGCATCAACGGCCCGGTCGGCTCGCTGGCAAGCGTGATGTCGAAATTCCTCGCCATCGGCATGTCATTGCCGCAGGTGATTGACTGCGTCACCGCCAACGCCGCAGACGGCCTGCGCCTGACGCGCAAAGGCCGCATTCAGCCTGGTCTCGACGCTGATCTGACGCTGTTCACCCTCAAACGCCAGCCGACGGTGCTGACGGATGCTGAAAACGACAGCCTGCAGGCTGAACACATTCTGGTGCCGCTTGCCGCGATCCGCGCGGGCAAGGGCTACATGACCGAACAAGGGAGCACGGAACATGCCTTCGATTTATGAGAAGTACAACTTAAAGCAGGTTATCAACACCTCTGGCCGCATGACGGCGCTGGGTGTCTCCACGCCGCGCCCGGAAGTGGTGCAGGCGGCGATGGACGGCATGAATCACTATTTCGAGATAAAGGATCTGGTCAATAAAACCGGCGAATACATCGCGAAGTTGCTGGAGGTGGAAGGCGCAACGGTGGTCTCCTGCGCGTCAGCGGGCATTGCCCAGTCCGTGGCGGCGGTACTGGTGAAAGACAGCGACTGGCTGCTGGAAAACCTGCACGTCACACCGATTGAGAACAACGAGATCGTCCTGCCGAAAGGCCACAACGTTAACTTTGGCGCGCCGGTAGGCACCATGGTAGCGCTGGGTGGCGGCAGGCTGGTGGAAGCGGGCTACGCCAACGAATGCTCTGCCGATCAGCTGGCGGCGGCGATCACCCCGCGTACAGCGGCTATCCTCTACATTAAATCGCACCACTGCGTACAGAAAAGCATGCTCAGCGTCGAGCAGGCGGCGGTGGTGGCGCGTAAACACGACCTGCCGCTGATCGTTGATGCCGCGGCGGAAGAAGATCTGCATACCTATTACCGCTCCGGCGCGGACCTGGTGATCTACAGCGGCGCGAAGGCGATTGAAGGCCCAACCAGCGGCCTGGTGATCGGCAAAACCCAGTACGTTGAGTGGGTGAAGCGCCAGACGGCGGGCATTGGCCGCGCGATGAAGGTGGGCAAAGAGGGGATCCTCGGCCTGACCTGCGCCATCGAACACTACCTGACGGCCACCAGGGAGAGCGGGGCCGAGATGGTGGCGAAGATGACGCCGTTTATTGACGCGCTCAACACCCTGAATGGCGTCACCGCCCGCGTGGTCTGGGACAGCGCGGGTCGCGATATCGCGCGCACCGAGATTAAGTTTGACGAAGCGACCACCGGCGTCGGCACCGGTGACCTGGTGAACGCGCTCAAGCAGGGCGAATACGCCATTTACTTCCGTGGCTATAAAGCTAACGAAGGGATTATCGAAGCGGATGTGCGCAGCGTGAATGCTGATCAGCTGAACATCGTGTACCGCCGTATTAGCGAAGTATTAGGACAGGAGAAAAAAGCATGAAACTGACCCCTAACTTTTACCGTGATCGCGTCTGCCTGAACGTGCTGGCAGGATCGAAAGCCAACGCCAGCGCCATTTACGAGGCGGCGGAAGGTCATGTGCTGGTGGGCGTGCTCTCCAAAAATTACCCCGACGTGGCGAGCGCCGTCGCGGATATGCGTGAGTATGCGGCCCTGATTGATAACGCGCTCTCCGTGGGGCTGGGCGCAGGCGATCCGAACCAGTCGGCGATGGTGAGTGAAATCTCCCGCCAGGTACAGCCGCAGCACGTCAATCAGGTCTTCACCGGCGTGGCCACCAGCCGCGCGCTGCTGGGGCAGAATGAGTCCGTGGTCAACGGCCTGGTCTCCCCGACCGGCACCGTCGGCATGGTGAAAATTTCCACCGGCCCGCTGAGCAGCAACGCGCCGGACGGCATTGTGCCGGTTGAAACCGCTATCGCCCTGCTGAAGGATTTCGGCGGAAGCTCAATCAAGTACTTCCCGATGGGCGGCCTCAAGTGCCGTGACGAGTATAAAGCGGTGGCGGAAGCCTGCGCCCGTCACGACTTCTGGCTGGAGCCGACCGGGGGAATCGATCTGGAGAACTTTGAGGAGATCCTGCAGATCGCCCTGGACGCGGGCGTGAGCAAAATCATCCCGCATATCTACAGCTCGATTATCGACAAAGCCAGCGGCGACACGCGTCCGGAAGATGTGCGTACGCTGCTGGAGATGACGAAGAAGCTGGTGAAGTAGAACCTGCCCTTCCCCTAACCCTCTCCCCAAAGGGGAGAGGGTGTAATCGTCCCCTCTCCCCTTTGGGGAGAGGGTTAGGGTGAGGGGAAACACACCGCACACACCCGAAGGAGCCACCATGCACACCCGTACCCTGCTTGTCGCTTCACTCTCAATGCTCGCCACCGCCGCTGCCGCCCAGACGCAATACGCCTGGGTGGGCACCTATAATCCCAACGGCGAAGGGCTGTACCGTTTTACCGTCGACCCGCAAACCGGCGCGCTCGATAACAAAACGCTGGTGAGCCAACTCCCGAACGCTGCGCAGCTTACCGTCTCGCACGACGGCAAAACGCTCTACCTGGCAAGCGAGGTGGAGCAGGGCGTGGTGCAGGCGTTGCGAATAGGCGATAACGGCGCGCTGAGCGAGCTGAATCAGGTGGCCTCCGGCGGCGCGGGGCCGGTGTATCTTTCCCTGACGCCGAACGGCAAACATTTGCTGGTGGCGAACTACGTCAGCGGATCGATCGCGGTGCTGCCCGTTAACGCAGACGGCAGCCTGGGCGATGCTACGGACACCCATCAGGACAAAGGCGAACCGGGCGCGGCGAAGCCGGAAGCTGCCGTCGAGGGCAGTTTCGCCATCAGCGATCATAACGGCCCTCACGCGCACATGATCGCCGCCGATCCGAGCGGGAAATACGTTTTTTCCACCGATCTGGGGCTGGATCGCATCTATCAGTACCGTTTTGACGATCGAACCGGAAAGCTGACCCCGAACGATCCGCCGTTTATCAGCGCCTCCTCAAAAGGGGCCGGGCCGCGCCATTTCGTCTTTACGCCGAAGGGGGATGCCCTGTGGCTGATTAACGAAGAAGCCTCTACGCTCACCCATTATGCGCTGGACAGCAACGGCAGGCTGAAAGAGGGTAAAACGGTTTCAGCCTTGCCGGACGGTTATAAAGGCACCAGTTTTGCCGCCGGGCTGGCGCTAAGCGCCGACGGGAAACAGCTGTATGTCGCTAACCGTTTGCATAACAGCATCGGGCACTTTACCGTAACGGCGGAGGGCACGCTGACGCATCAGGACGATGTCTGGACGCGAGGCGACTATCCGCGCACCCTGACGCTTGATAAGCAGGGGCGCTGGCTGTACGTCATGAACCAGCGCAGCGACAACATTACCCGTTTCCGCGTGGCGCCGGACGGCAAGCTGAGCGCCGAGTCAGACTATACCCCGGTCGGCAGCCCATCCCAGATGGTCATTTCACCCTGAGCAGTAAGAGGACAACGACGTGCGATTTCCGAACCAACGTTTAGCGCAACTTTTCGATCTGTTGCAAAACGAGACGCTGCCGCAGGACGAGCTGGCGCAGCGGCTGTCGGTCTCCACGCGAACCGTCCGGGCGGATATCACCGCCCTGAACGCGCTGCTGGCCAGCCACGGCGCGCAGTTCATTTTGAGCCGGGGCAACGGCTATCAGCTCAAAATTAGTGATGTGGTGCGCTATCAACAATTGCAGTCGTCCCACCCGCGCGCGCTGCGCATTCCGCGAACCGGACCGGAGCGCGTGCACTATCTGGTGGTGCGTTTTCTGACGTCAGCCTTTTCCCTTAAGCTGGAGGATCTGGCCGATGAGTGGTTCGTCAGCCGGGCCACGCTGCAAAGCGACATGGTGGAAGTACGCGAGTGGTTCCACCGTTACAACCTGACGCTGGAAACCCGCCCGCGCCACGGCATGAAGCTGTTTGGCAGCGAGATGGCGATCCGCGCCTGCCTGACCGACCTCCTGTGGGAGCTGGCGCAGCAGGATAGCCTTAACCCGCTGGTGACCGACGTGGCGCTCAACGCGGGCGTGGCGGAAAAGATGGTCCCTGTCCTGCACGACGCGCTGACGCGCCATCACATTCGCCTGACCGATGAAGGCGAGCTGTTCCTGCGCCTGTACTGCGCGGTGTCGGTGCGGCGCATCAGCGAGGGGTATCCGCTGCCGGAATTCCACGCTGAAGACGTGGAAGAGAACGTACGCGAGGCGGCGAAAGATATCGCCGTGGCTATCCAGGAGCTGGCGGGCAAGGCGCTTTCACCATCGGAAGAGAGCTGGCTGTGCGTGCACATTGCGGCGCGGCAGATCCAGGAGATCGCCCCCAGCGCCATTAATGCTGACGACGACGAAGCCCTGGTCAACTATATCCTGCGCTACATCAACACCCACTATAACTACAACCTGTTGAGCGACGAGCAACTGCATGCAGATCTGCTCACGCACATCAAAACCATGATTACCCGCGTGCGGTATCAAATCATGATCCCCAATCCGCTGCTGGATAACATCAAGCAGCACTACCCGATGGCGTGGGATATGACCCTCGCGGCGGTGTCGAGCTGGGGCAAATACACGCCGTATGTGATCAGCGAAAACGAAATTGGTTTTCTGGTGCTGCATATCGGTGTCGGTCTGGAGCGCCACTACAACATCGGCTACCAGCGTCAGCCGCGCGTGCTGCTGGTATGTGACGCCGGTAACGCGATGGTGCGCATGATCGAGGCGGTGCTTCAGCGCAAATACCCGCAGATTGAGGTGACGCGCACGCTCACCCTGCGCGAGTACGAACTTGCCGATGCCATCGGCGAAGACTTCGTGATCTCCACCGCTCGCGTGAGCGAAAAATCCAAACCGGTGGTGATAATCGCCCCGTTCCCGACCGATTATCAGTTAGAGCAGATCGGCAAGCTGGTGCTGGTGGACCGCACCCGCCCGTGGATGCTGGAGAAATACTTCGACGCGGCCCATTTCCGCATTCTCGACAAGCCTGTCGACCAGCAAACGCTGTTCCGCGAACTGTGTGGGCAGCTTGAAAGCGAAGGCTTTGTCGGCGCGGAATTTCTGGAATCGGTTATCGAGCGTGAAGCTATCGTCAGCACTATGCTCGGCGACGGCATCGCGCTGCCGCACTCCCTCGGCCTGCTGGCGCAAAAAACGGTGGTCTACACCGTGCTGGCGCCGCAGGGCATTCAGTGGGGAGATGAAACCGCCCATGTCATTTTTCTGCTCGCCATCAGCAAAAGCGAGTACGAAGAGGCAATGGCGATTTACGATATTTTTGTCACTTTCCTGCGTGAACGCGCGATGGCGCGCCTGTGCCAGTGCGAGGATTTTGCGGCGTTTAAGGCTGAGGCAATGGAGAGTGTGAGTCGGTTTTGACGTTCAGGCGGACAGAGGATATCCGCCTTCATTCAACGCAGATGATGCACAACCTGGTTGCTGCTGCCGCGCCAGATAAGCATAGGATCTTTTAGATCCTGCACGAACTTGCCGTCGACCAGGACGTTAATCAGATCCACCACTTCCTTCTGCTGCGCATTCAGTTCATCCAGCTTATAACCCGTCCAGACCCAGATGTCTTTTCCCGCGCACTCGCGGCGGATGCGTTTTACCAGCTTCAGGATCGCCGGCACGTTTTGCGGATGGAGCGGGTCGCCGCCGGAGAGCGAGATCCCCTGGCGTTTAATGCGCGTGTCGTTCAGGTCGTTGATGATGCGGTCTTCCATCTCAGCGGTAAACGGCATACCCGAGTTCAGGCGCCAGGTGCTTTTGTTATAGCAGCCGGGGCACTCGTGAACGCAGCCTGATACAAAGAGGGTGCAGCGGGTGCCGGGGCCGTTGACGATGTCGACGGGGTAGTACTGGTGATAGTTCATCGCGAATAACCACGCCGGGTGGCGCTGCGCTTACCCGGCCTACAAAAGAGAGCGGTCCGTAGGCCCGGTAAGCGCAGCGCCACCGGGCATTAACGTGGCAGTGGATTACCCGATCTGCCCATTTCCCAGATGTTTCACCCTGCGCTTCACCTCTTCCTGCTTACCGGCGTTAAACGGACGGGCGTCCGGGCTGCCGAGGTAGCCGCACACGCGGCGGGTCACGGAGACGCGGGCTGCATCGTGGTTACCGCATTTAGGGCAGGTGAAGCCTTTGCTGGTGCACTCGAACTCACCGGTAAAGCCGCACTCGTAGCACTCGTCGATTGGCGTGTTGGTTCCGTAGTACGGAACGTGCTGATAGCTGTAATCCCACACGTCTTCCAGCGCCTTCAGGTTATGCTGGATGTTCGGGTACTCGCCGTAGCAGATAAAACCGCCGTTCGCGATGGGCGGATAGGCCGCTTCGAAGTCGATCTTGTCGTACGGGTTCACCTTCTTCTCCACATCGAGGTGGAAGCTGTTGGTGTAGTAACCTTTGTCGGTCACCCCTTCCACGATGCCGAACTCGGCGGTATCCAGACGGCAGAAGCGATCGCAGAGGTTTTCGCTCGGCGTGCTGTACAGGCTGAAACCGTAGCCGGTTTCCTCTTTCCACTGGTCTACCGCATCGCGCAGGCGCTGCACAATCGCGATACCTTTCTCACGCAGGGCGTCGTTGTCATAGATGTGCTTGTCGCCAAACAGCGCGTTAATGGTTTCGTGAATGCCGATATAGCCGAGAGAGATCGACGCGCGACCGTTTTTGAAGATCTCCGACACATCATCATCCGCCTTCAGGCGCACGCCGCAGGCCCCTTCCATATAGAGAATTGGCGCGACGCGGGCTTTCACCCCTTCAAGGCGGGCGATGCGGGTCATCAGCGCCTTACGTGCCAGCTGTAAACGTTCATCCAGCAGCGCCCAGAAGGCCGCTTCATTACCTTTGGCTTCCAGCGCGATGCGCGGCAGGTTCAGGCTGATGACGCCCAGGTTGTTGCGCCCGTCGTGGATCTGCTCGCCGTTCTCATCTTCGTACACGCCGAGGAAGCTGCGACAGCCCATTGGCGTTTTAAACGAACCGGTGACTTTTACCACCTGGTCGTAGTTCAGAATGTCCGGGTACATACGCTTGCTCGCGCACTCCAGCGCCAGCTGTTTGATGTCGTAGTTCGGATCGCCAAACTTGTGGTTCAGGCCGTCGCGAATGGCGAACACCAGTTTCGGGAACACCGCCGTTTTACGGTTTTTACCGAGGCCGGAGATACGGTTACGCAGAATAGACTGCTGGATCAGGCGTGATTCCCAGCTGGTTCCGAGGCCAAACCCGAAGGTCACAAACGGCGTCTGGCCGTTGGCGGTGTGCAGCGTGTTTACTTCATATTCCAGCGACTGGAACGCGTCGTAGCACTCTTTCTCGGTGCGGGAACGGGCATAACCGTCGGCGTCTGGGATCTGCCACTCTTCCGCCGTTTTACGGTGTTTGTTGAAGCTTTCGGTCACGAACGGGGCCAGCACTTCATCGATGCGGTTAATGGTGGTGCCGCCATAGATGTGGCTCGCCACCTGGGCGATGATCTGCGCCGTGACCGCCGTCGCGGTGGAGATGGATTTCGGCGGCTCAATCTCGGCGTTACCCATTTTAAAACCCTGGGTCAGCATGCCTTTCAGGTCGATCAGCATGCAGTTAAACATCGGGAAGAACGGCGAGTAGTCGAGATCGTGGTAGTGGATCTCACCGCGCTCGTGCGCCGAGACTACATCGCGCGGCAGCAGGTGCTGGCGGGCATAGTGCTTAGCGACGATACCAGCCAGCAGGTCGCGCTGGGTCGGGATCACTTTGCTGTCTTTATTGGCATTTTCATTGAGCAGCGACGAGTTGGTTTGCTCTACCAGGCCGCGGATCTCCTGGTTCAGGCGACCGCGTTTCTCACGCTGGACGTCACGGTCGTGACGATACTCAATGTAGGCGCGCGCCAGCTGCTTGTACGGACCAGACATCAGCTGGTTTTCAACCGCGGTCTGGATCTCGTTGATATCCACCTGGCTGCGTTCGTGCATCTGGCTGCTAACGACTTCTGCGACGGTGGCGCAGTAATCTGCGTCATCGACTCCCGCTGCTTTAGCTGCACGCAGAATGGCTTCTTTGATGCGCTCTGATTTAAACGGCACTTTACAGCCATCACGTTTCATCACATGCGGTGTCATGATCACTCCATTTTAAAAACAGGTTATCCACAGAGGTGGAGAAGTATTCACCGGGCGTATTCCTCGCCGAGGCAAAGACTTCCCGCGTGCCCAGCTCGTGTTATCCACAATTCCGGCCAGCGTTCGCGCCGTCTTGTTGTTGGAATAGTAGACGATAAATACAAGATGTTGGGTCGGCGTGCATTTTAAGTGCTACATATAGTGATTTGCATCAAACATGTTTGCGATTTTTTTGATGCAGGACAAAGTAAAAAGACGAGAGTACAAACGGCGGGCGCTGAGGCAATTGTAAAGACATGAAGGAAAAATCTGATTAATTATTCAACAAAAACAGTAAAGTAAGCCGGACACGGCATCGTGCCCGGCGGAGGAATTACTGCTTTAACCACCACACGGCTTCAAACGGACGAAGCATTGAGGTTTGAGGGCCGGGGTAGTTGCTTATCACCACCTGCGACTCGCCGCTGAGAGCGTCCGCTTGCCATTCCTGAGGCAAATGGCTCAGGTTCGCCACCACCATCAGCGTTTGTGCCTGCCACTGACGGCGATAGCACCACAGGGAAGGGTGGTCAGGCAGGAGATCCTCATAATCCCCCCACGTCAGCACCGGCAGGGTTTTGCGCAGGCGAATCAGCGACTGATAGGTGTAAAACACCGAGTCGGGGTCGTCCAGCGCCGCGCGGGCGTTCACGGTTTCGTAGTTGTCGCAGACACCAATCCACGGTTCGCCCCCGGTAAAGCCCGCATTGTGCGAGGCGTCCCACTGCATCGGCGTGCGCCCATTATCACGTGACTTACTCGCCAGAATTGCCAGCAGTTCATCCGTATCGCGGCCGTTCGCCCGCTGTTCGGCGAACATGTTCAGGCTTTCTACGTCGCGGTAGTCGGTGATACGGCTGAAATGCGGGTTGGTCATGCCCAGCTCTTCACCCTGATAAATATACGGCGTGCCCTGCATCCCGTGCAGCACCATACCGAGCATTTTCGCCGCCGCCACGCGGTGTTCCCCTTCGTCACCAAAGCGTGACACGATGCGCGGCTGGTCATGGTTACACCAGAACAGCGCGTTCCAGGCTTTGTTGTGCATCCCCTGCTGCCAGTGGCGGAAAAGGGTTTTCAGCGCCACAAAATCCGGCTTCGCAAGCGTCCACTTTTCGCCGCCGGGGTAATCCACCTTAAGATGATGGAAGTTAAAGGTCATCGACAGCTCGCGCCCGTCGAGCGACGCATACTGCTGACAGTTCTCCAGCGAGGTGGAGGACATCTCGCCCACCGTCATCAGGTTGCGCGGCGTAAAGACATCCCGGCTCATCTCCTGGAGATATTCGTGGATGCGCGGCCCGTCAGTGTAGAAACGGCGACCGTCGCCGATGGTGTCGTCCGGGAAATCCTGATCTTTTGAAATCAGGTTAATGACGTCCAGACGCAAGCCGTCCACGCCGCGATCGGCCCAGAACTCGCACACTTTTTTCAGCTCGGCGCGCACCGCCGGGTTTTCCCAGTTGAGATCCGCCTGCTCCGGCGCGAACAGATGCAGATAATACTGCTCGCTTTCGGCATGCCAGCGCCAGGCGTTGCCGCCAAATTTGGAGCGCCAGTTGTTGGGAAGCGCGTCCGGCGTACCGTCGCGCCAGATATAGAACTCACGGTACGGACTCGCTTTATCCAGCGACTCACGGAACCAGGCGTGCTGCGTGGACGTGTGGTTAAAGACCATATCCAGCACAATGCGGATGCCACGTTCATGCGCCCGGGCAACCAGCTCGTCAAAGTCGTCCAGCGTGCCGTAGGTCGGGTCGATGGCAGTGTAGTTCGCCACGTCGTAACCGTTATCCACCTGCGGCGAGATATAAAACGGCGTCAGCCAGATGGCGTCAATGCCAAGGGTTTTCAGGTAGTCAAGGCGCTGCGTTACGCCACGCAGATCGCCGGTGCCGCTGCCGGTGGTATCCTGAAAACTCTTTGGGTAAATCTGATAGATAACGCCGTTCTGCCACCAGTGAGGAAGGGTATTCATAGTACGTTCCTGCAAATGCGAAGGGGCGCAACTGCGCCCCGAAAAAGGGAATTAAACAATCTGCAACGTGCCCTGACGGAACTTACGCTGGTAAACCACGGTAGTCAGCGCCATTGGGATGATAATCGCCACCGCCATCGCCAGCGCAAATACCTGCCAGAATGAAGGCTGAATGGAGAGGATACCCGGCAGGCCGCCGACGCCAATCCCGTTTGCCATTACGCCGTTCAGGCCGCACAGCAAGCCCGCCAGACCGGAGCCGATCATCGCGCAGAGCATCGGGAAGCGATATTTCAGGTTGATACCGTACATCGCCGGTTCAGTGACGCCGAGGTAGGCGGAGATAGCAGCCGGAACGGAGATCTCACGCTCGTTGTGCTTACGGCTGACGATGATAATGCCGGTTACAGCGGAGGCCTGCGCAATGTTAGACAGGGCGATAATCGGCCAGACCGGCGTGCCGCCGAGGCTCTGGATCATCTGCATATCGATCGCCAGCGTGGTCTGGTGCACGCCGGTGATCACCAGCGGAGCGTACAGGAAGCCGAACAGTGCGGCGCCAATCGGTGCGAAGCTGCCGGTCATCAGGTGACGGACCGCGAAGGCCACGCCGTCGCCAATCATGCGGCCAAACGGACCGATAAAGGCATGCGCCAGGAACACCGCCAGGATCAGCGAGCAGACCGGGACCACCACCAGATAGAGATAGTCCGGCACGATGCGCTTCAGACGCGTCTCAATAAAGCCCAGCGCCAGACCCGCCAGCAATGCCGGGATAACCTGCGCCTGGTAGCCCACTTTGGCGATGGTAAACAAGCCGAAGTTCCACACCTCTGGCGTTTGCTGACCAAGTAAGTAAGCGTTCATTAACTGCGGAGAGACCAGCGTCACGCCGAGTACGATTCCGAGAATGGGCGTTCCGCCCATCTTGCGCACCGCTGACCAGCAGATCCCGACCGGCAGATAGAAGAAGATGGCTTCGCCAATCAGCCACAGGAAGTCATAGATGCTTTGCAGCGCCGGGTACATCTGCGCCAGGGTTTTGCCGTCGCTCATTGGCACATCGCCGATGACGTTACGGAAGCCCAGAATTAAGCCCCCGCTGATCAGCGCCGGCAGCAGTGGGAAGAAGATCTCCGCAAAATGGGAAATCAGCTGCTCATGCCATTTCATATTCTGGCGCGCTGCCTTCTTCGCCTGCTCTTTATCGGCGGAAGAGTGCCCGGTAGTCGCCAGCAGAGCCTGATAGTAATCGCCCACTTCGGTACCAATCACCACCTGGAACTGCCCGGCGTTGGTGAAGCAGCCTTTAACCATTTTCAACTCTTCAATGGCTTTCGGATTGGCTTTGGCCGGATCGTTCAGCACGAAGCGCAGGCGGGTAATGCAATGGCTGACGGTGGCGATGTTCTCGCGTCCGCCGACCAGGACGATCAGCTGATCGATATCGGCTTGTTTGACTTTACTCATCATGAAACCTCATGACAGATGGTGAAAGGGGTTATGACCTGTGCGCAAGCCTACTCCTTCAACGTGACGGCGAAAATGGGAACGTTCCCGAAATCGGGCGAAGATCACAATAATCCATTCAAAAAAATTATGAGAGGCGGGCTGGAATAACGATCTGACGGGGCTCGGTACGCCCGGTAATTTGCTCGATCAGCTGCGCGGCAGCCTGCCGGCCAGACTCGGCATAACCCGGGTCAACGCTGATAATCTCCGGGTGTAAGAACTTCATCAGCGGCGTGCTTCCCACGCTCGCTAACTGCAGCTCCCCGATGCGTTGTTCCTGCAAATATTTGCTCGCACCCAATGCAAGGGTATCCGTGGCGCACACCAGGGCGGTGGTTTGTGCAGTCAGCACGCTGGCGACCTGCTCATATCCCTGTTTCATACCCAGTCCAGGCAGCGCGGCCACGGCGGGGAGATTGTTTTTTTTACAAAACGCCAGGTACGCTTCATGGCGACGCTTGCCGGTGGTGATGTCGGCATGCGGCACGCCGAGATAGCTGATATGCCGATGGCCCTGCTCATACAGGCGCTGCATCAGGATCACGATTGCCCCTTCGTCATCGTAACAGACAGAGGCAAACCCGCTGGCGTCGCGCGCCAGCAGCACCAGAGACGGCTGCCAGGGTTTAAGCATGTCCTCTTTAAGGCCGGTAAACCCGAACAGCACTACGCCATCAATGTTGCGGCGCTGAAGCATACCGAGATGCTCCTCCACCATTTGCGCCGAGAACTTGCTCTCCATCATGATCGGATCGTAGCCCTGCTCGTAGAACGCGGGCAGCATCGTCTGTACGGCGAGGTTTTCGGAGAGGGAATCCAGACGCGAGACAATAATGGCGACCACTTTATCGCTCTGCCCGCGCATGGCGCGCGCGGAGCGGGAAGGGGAAAAACCGTGCTGATTCATCACCGCCTCGACGCGCTCGCGTGTGCGCTCGCTGACACCGCTTTCGTTGTTAAGCACGCGTGAGACGGTCGATTTCCCCACGCCGCTTAAACGCGCGATGTCTTTAATCGTAAGGCGGTTCTGCATGCTGTATTCCCTGTAACAACGATAAAATAATCAGTTGAGCCTAATGCTATCCTGCGAATTCGCTATGGGCAAAGTCTGGTTTACGTGCGGTTTATTTACGAGGGGGTATCATACCGCCCGAATAGTCACAAAAGGTATGGTTAAATCCTTATACTGCGCGACGACATCCCATTTTTAACTTACCGGAGGCCACATGGATCCCGATCCCACACCTCTCCTGACCAGGAGAAAACCTTCTTTCCGGTAAGCCAGCCTTTTGCTGTCTCACCGGCGTGAGGCAGCAACGTTCATACGTTCCTGCTTGATAAATTAAGTGCCTGACAGGTACGGCTCTGCCACGCCTGCGGGAAAACTGCGTCCGCCTTTGCGGATGCGGGGGAATGACTATGCTGAAAAATATCACCCGGCAGCTGTTCGCGCAGCTGAGCCGCCACCTGCCACATCGCCTGATTGCGCGCGATCCGCTGCCAAATGCCAACACCCTGGCGGGCGCGGAAATCCCCGCTTCCCTGACCGAGCGCTGCCTGAACGTGGCGGCGATGGATGAAAACGAAGTCTGGCGCGCCTTTGGCGGCCACCCGGAAGGGCTGAACGCGCAAGAAGTGTCAAAAATCCGCGAGGAACATGGCGATAACCAGATCCCGGCGCAAAAACCCTCTCCATGGTGGGTCCACCTGTGGCTCTGCTACCGCAATCCGTTCAACCTGCTGCTGACGGTGCTCGGGATTATCTCTTACGCTACTGAAGATCTGTTTGCCGCAGGCGTAATTGCCCTGATGGTGGGGATCTCCACGCTGCTTAACTTTATTCAGGAAGCGCGCTCCACCAAAGCGGCGGATGCGCTGAAAGCGATGGTCAGCAATACTGCCACCGTGTCGCGTGTGATTAACGACCTCGGCGAAAACGCCTGGATTGAACTGCCCATTGACCAGCTGGTGCCGGGCGATCTGGTGAAGCTGGCGGCGGGGGACATGATCCCGGCGGATTTACGCATCATCCAGGCGCGGGATCTGTTCGTCGCGCAGGCGTCACTCACCGGTGAATCCCTGCCCGTAGAGAAGGTGGCGAGGACCCGCGATCCGCAGCAGATGAACCCGCTGGAATGCGACACCCTGTGCTTTATGGGCACCACGGTGGTCAGCGGCACGGCGCAGGCCATTGTCACCGCTACCGGCGGCAACACCTGGTTTGGGCAGCTTGCCGGACGCGTCAGCGAGCAGGAGAGCGAGCCGAACGCATTCCAGAAAGGCATTGGCCGCGTCAGCATGCTGCTGATCCGCTTTATGATGGTCATGACGCCGATTGTCCTGCTGATCAACGGCTACACCAAAGGTGACTGGTGGGAAGCGGCGCTGTTCGCCCTCTCCGTGGCTGTCGGCTTAACGCCGGAAATGCTGCCGATGATTGTCACCTCCACGCTGGCGCGCGGGGCGGTCAAACTCTCTAAACAAAAGGTGATCGTCAAACACCTCGATGCCATCCAGAACTTTGGCGCGATGGATATTCTTTGCACCGATAAAACCGGCACCCTGACCCAGGACAAAATCGTGCTGGAGAACCACACCGATATCGCCGGAAAGACCAGCGAACGGGTGCTGTACAGCGCGTGGCTGAACAGTCACTACCAGACAGGGCTGAAAAACCTGCTCGACGTGGCGGTGCTGGAAGGTGTGGATGAAGAGTCTGCCCGCATGCTCTCCGGCCGCTGGCAGAAGGTGGACGAAATTCCGTTCGACTTTGAACGGCGCCGCATGTCGGTGGTGGTCAGCGAGCAGCCGGACGTACATCAGCTGATCTGCAAAGGGGCATTGCAGGAGATCCTGAATGTTTCCACGCAGGTGCGTCATAACGGCGAGATCGTGCCGCTGGATGAGACCATGCTGCGCCGCATCAAACGCGTCACCGATAACCTGAACCGTCAGGGGCTGCGCGTGGTGGCGGTAGCAAGCAAGTTCCTGCCCGCGCGGGAAGGGGACTACCAGCGTATCGATGAATCCGATTTGATCCTCGAGGGTTACATCGCATTCCTCGATCCGCCGAAAGAGACCACCGCGCCGGCGCTGAAAGCACTGAAAGCGAGCGGGATCACCGTCAAAATCCTGACCGGCGACAGCGAGCTGGTGGCGGCCAAAGTGTGCCACGAAGTGGGCCTGGACGCGGGCGACGTCGTGGTGGGGAGCGACATTGAGCACCTGTCCGACGATGAGCTGGCCGAGCTTGCCCTGCGCACCACGCTGTTTGCCCGCCTGACGCCGATGCATAAAGAACGCATCGTCACTCTGCTGCGTCGTGAAGGGCACGTGGTGGGCTTTATGGGCGACGGCATCAACGATGCGCCAGCCCTGCGTGCGGCGGATATCGGTATCTCCGTGGACGGCGCGGTGGATATCGCCCGTGAGGCGGCAGATATTATTCTGCTGGAAAAGAGCCTGATGGTGCTGGAGGAGGGCGTCATCGAAGGGCGTCGCACCTTCGCCAATATGCTCAAATACATCAAAATGACCGCCAGCTCCAACTTCGGTAACGTCTTCAGCGTGCTGGTGGCGAGCGCCTTCCTGCCGTTCCTGCCGATGCTGCCGCTGCACCTGCTGATCCAGAACCTGATGTACGATGTCTCTCAGGTCGCCATCCCGTTTGATAACGTGGACGACGAGCAGATCCAGAAGCCGCAGCGCTGGAACCCCGCCGATCTGGGGCGCTTTATGCTGTTCTTTGGGCCGATCAGCTCCATCTTTGACATTCTGACCTTCTGCCTGATGTGGTTTGTGTTCCACGCCAACACCCCGGAACACCAGACGCTGTTCCAGTCCGGCTGGTTCGTGGTGGGGCTGCTGTCCCAGACCCTGATTGTGCATATGATCCGCACCCGCCGCATTCCGTTTATCCAGAGCCGTGCCGCATGGCCGCTGATCGTGATGACGGGCATTGTGATGGCGCTCGGGATCGCGCTGCCGTTCTCGCCGCTTGCAAGTTACCTGCAACTTCAGGCGCTGCCGCTGAGCTACTTCCCGTGGCTGGTGGCGATCCTCGCGGGTTACATGGTGCTGACGCAGATGGTCAAAGGGTTCTATAGCCGTCGGTATGGATGGCAGTAACGGCAAGCCCGGTGGCGCTGCGCTTACCGGGCCTACGATCCGAACGTAGGCCGGGTAAGGCGAAGCCGCCACCCGGCAGCTGGCTTTCCTCCCAAATTCAACAACCTGTGATCTCCGTCGGCGCATTCGCTTGACGACAATTTGAGCGCATGTTAACAGAATGTTTTGCCTTTATTTGGCCCGTCAGATAAGGAACATTCATGTTACGGTACAGTCTCTTAACCGCCGGGCTTATGCTCGGCGCCTCCGCCTTTGCCGCCCCGGCAGGCGACCTTCCCTTAATGCCCTGGCCTGCGAAGGTTGAACGTCCGACCACGCAGGGTGCGCTGGTGCTTAACAATCAACTCACCGTGAGCGTCATCGGCGACGATCTGGGGGATGCGGTCAACCGCCTGCGCCAGCGCATCGCCCTGCAAACTGGCTGGACGCTACAGCCGCAGGCCGAAAAACCTGATAAGCCAACCATCCGTATTTCCATCGCTGAAAAGGTGAAGCCGCAGCCGCTGCCGGACAGCGATGAGAGCTATAAACTCACGGTGGACGCCAACGGCGTAAATATCTCCGCCAACACCCGCTTCGGCGCGCTGCGCGCCATGGAAACCTTGCTCCAGCTGATGCAGAACGGTGCCGAAAACACCTCGATTCCGTGGGTTACCATTGAAGATTCGCCGCGCTTCCCGTGGCGCGGGCTGCTGCTCGATTCAGCGCGCCATTTCATCCCGTTACCCGATATCAAACGCCAGATCGACGGCATGGCCGCGGCTAAGCTCAACGTCCTGCACTGGCATTTGACGGACGATCAGGGCTGGCGCTTTACCTCGAAGCGTTATCCAAAATTAACCCAGCTTGCCAGCGATGGGCTGTTCTACACCCCGGAGCAGATGCGCGAGATTGTGCGTTACGCTGCCGAGCGCGGCATACGCGTGGTGCCGGAAATTGATATGCCGGGCCACGCCTCGGCGATTGCCGTCGCCTACCCGGAGCTGATGAGCGCGCCGGGGCCGTACGCCATGGAGCGCCACTGGGGCGTGCTTAAGCCAGTGCTGGATCTTACCAAAGAGCCGACCTATACCTTTGCCGACGCGATGGTCAGCGAACTGGCGGCGATCTTCCCGGATCCGTATCTGCATATTGGCGGCGATGAGGTTGACGACAGCCAGTGGAAAGCGAACGCTGCGATCCAGAGATTCATGCGCGACAACAAACTGGCGGACAGCCATGCGTTGCAGGCGTATTTCAACCGCAAGCTGGAGACGATCCTTGAGAAGCACCACCGGCAGATGGTTGGCTGGGATGAGATCTACCATCCCGATCTGCCGAAAAGCATTCTGATCCATTCCTGGCAGGGACAGGACGCGCTGGGGCAGGTGGCGCAGAACGGCTATAAGGGCATTCTCTCTACCGGTTTCTACCTCGATCAGCCGCAATCCACCGCCTACCACTACCGCAATGAAATTGTGCCGCAGGGGTTGAACGGCGTGGATGTGATAGCAGACACCGACAGCGTCCAGAGCTGGGCTTTCTCGATGCCGCGTCTGAAAGGCAAGCCGGTGGAAGGCAGCTTTACGCTGGTGAAAGGCGATGCTGGCTGGCGCGGATTCATTGATTTTGCCGGGAAATCGCGTCGGGCGGTGGATAACATTCAGTGGCGGGACGACAATCAGGTAACGTTTACCGTTGATACCTGGATGGGTGAAACGCGTCCGGTCGTTTCTGTTGAGAACGATAAGCTCAGCGGCTATTTCCTGGTGGGTAACGCCCGCTACCCGATTAGCGGCACGCGTCTGGACGAGGTGCCGAAAGGCGTTCCGCCGGTGGTGCCGGACCCGGCGAACGAGGCCAATCTGCTCGGCGGTGAAGCCGCGCTGTGGGCGGAAAACGTAGTCGCGCCAGTGCTGGATATCCGTCTGTGGCCGCGCGCCTTTGCGGTGGCGGAGCGGCTTTGGTCGGCGAAGGACGTCAACGACATCGACAACATGTATACCCGGCTCCAGGCGATGGACAGTTGGTCCACGGTATCGGTTGGGCTACAGCAGCATACCCAGCAGCAGGTACAGTTCACGCGCCTCGCTAATAATGCGGATACCTTGCCGCTGCAAATCCTCGCCCAGGCGCTTGAACCGGCGCAGTATTACACCCGCCAGCATCTTAAGTTCCAGGCCGGAAACTATCATCAGTTTGAGCCGCTCAACCGGCTCGCTGACGCGCTAAACGCGGAAAGTGCGACCGTGCGTCAGATGAATAAATGGGCTGACCGTCTGGTGAGCGATGCGGAAGACACGGAGAGCGCCGACGCGCTGCGCCACGTCTTTAACCGCTGGCAGAACAACACCAGCGACGTGCTGGCCTTGAGCGAAAACAGCTATCAGTTGAAGGCCATCAAACCGGTAATTCAGGAGGTGGACAAGCTGGCCTCGATTGGCCTGCGGCTGACGGATCTGGTGGCGCGCCAGGGAACGCTGGATGATAAAGAGATCGCGTCGATCCAGAGCGAACTGGATAACGCGGCGAAAATCCAGGACGAGGTGGTGATTGCGGCGGTCTATCCGCTGGAGACGCTGCTACGCGCCACGCGGAATCAGTAACACACATGCCCGGTGGCGCTGCGCTTACCGGGCCTACGTGGTGTGTAGGCCCGGCAAACGAAGTGCCGCCGGGCGTAAAGGCCACTCAGTTCTTCATAACCCACGCCTCTTTCCAGTGTGCGCCAACGCCTGGCTCATACTGGTTTGCGGTTGGGCTGTACTGCACGCAGAAGCCGCTGTACGGGAAAGGCTTACATTCGTAGGTCTTACCGTCTTTAGGCTGAAGCACCACGGTACCTGCCTTGTACGACGCGATATTGTCCGGGAAGGTAAAGTCGTGGTGGCCGGTGCTGTCCGCGGCTGCATCGCTTTCCAGCATCAGGTTCAGCACGTCCTGGGCGAACATCGTGCCGTCTTTATTGGTCGCGTAGTATTTCAGCATATGGTGTCCCGCCGTCACGTCAGTCAACGTCATGGTCACGTCCTGATTGACGTTGTTCATGTCCTGCTTCAGGTAACCTTTTTCCGCACCGTGGTGGTTCATCACGTGCGCTTCAAAATTAACGTCACCCTGCGTGTTGACGTGGAAGGTGACGGTCGCGTTGCCATGTTCGATTTTGCTGTATTGCAGATCGGAAACGGCGATGGTCTCGCTCACCTGCGCTTTTTGCTCTTCATAGGAGATGGCAACGGATTTCAGCGTGCTGCCCTCTTTCACGAATACGCTGTTGGCGCCGTGAACCGGGCTGATGTCACCGGCTTCATCTTTAACACCGACGCGGACATCGCTCTGAGCGGTGTTGATCTTCTGCGCCAGATCGTAAGACCACTGGTTAGCGTCGCCTTGTTCAGCAGAGCCGATGGTCATTTCGGTACGCATGGCGGTCACTTCACCGTTGGCGTCGAAGAAGCGTGCGATAACCTTATCGCCCACGTTCAGGTTATTACCGGCAATCTGGCCGCTCAGGGTATTGCTCCATTCGGAAACGATCGCAGGCGTTTCGTCCGGGGTTACGTTGCCACCATTCCCGAAATCAACGTCAATGGCCTGATAAAAGCTATTTGAGGTGTCCGCAATTTCCCACACGCCGTAAATAACCTGGTACCCCGTACGCGCAGGAACATTGCAAGTCATGGATTTTGTTACGGCTGGTGCCTGACTATTTCCGTTGATCGTACAGAATGGAGTTAATTCAAATTGATCGCGAGTCAGCGGCTTATTTGGATCCCAGTTTTGTTTGGTGATGTAATAGCGCCAGTTAGTGGTTTTATGCGGTGCAGTATGATGCCAGACGAACTCATGCGGGCCTGCCGTTATTGGGTTTTTGGTCCAGGCATTCAGGCTTTGCTTATCCAGCTGAGAATACTGGGAAATACCTGCACTGGCGAGCTGGCCGTCCGGCGGCATAGCGCCGGTCGGGAAACCGGAAGTTTTTTCCACGCTCTGCGGTTCATACTGTACAGCGCCGCAATCAATATTTTGGCCAAGCTTACACATATAGGCGCGGCTGGCTGGAGATTCAATATAGCCGTGAGCAAATGCCGACGATGCAACGGTCACTGTCGCGAGGGCAAGTGCAATTTTTGAAAGTTTCATTACTCATCCATTATTAGAGAATATTACCGGGTGGAGAAGCTTAATAATGGACGGTGCGATTTGTCATTTTATATGGAGAGTAAAAATAGTCGAAATAAAAAGGACAGCTAAGCTGCCCTTTCTTAATTGAATTGAATTAGCGACGTACGGCAATCGCTTCAATTTCAATTTTCACGTCTTTTGGCAGACGCGCCACTTCCACGCAAGAGCGAGCCGGGAAGGTCGCGTTGTGCTCGGTGAAGAACGCTTCGTAAGTGGCGTTAACGGTCGCGAAATCATTCAGATCTTTCACGAACACGGTGGTTTTGACGATATCGCCCACTTTCAGACCGGCAGATTCCACGATCGCCTGCACGTTTTCCAGCGACTGACGCGCCTGCGCCGCTACGTCGGCGGGCACTTCACCGGTTTTTGGGTTCACCGGGATCTGACCAGAAGTGATGATCATGCTGCCCAGATCAACGCCCTGAACGTATGGGCCGATAGCCGCTGGTGCATTTTCCGTCGCGAGTACTTTGCTCATTTTTTCTCCAGAATTACAGCGTTAAGAATGTTCCCGGCCATTATAACAGCCGGGATTTCATTACCAACCTCAATTAGTTGGCCAGCACCACATAATGAGAAAACTCTTTTTCGCAGTATTTGCATTTGAGTGCGATGTCATTGGCGCGTTTTTTCACTGCGAAACTGGAGGAAACCGGCTCAGCATGACTGATGCAGTTGCTGTTCGGGCAGACCAGCACGCTTTCGATGCGATCCGGCAGGCTTGGGCGGGATTTGCCCACCACGTCGTAATCGTCGATGCGGTTAACCGTGGCGTCCGGCGCGTACAGCGACAGCTGGTTAACCTGCTCGTCGGTCAGGAAGGTGTTCTCGATTTTGATCAGGTCTTTACGGCCCATTTCGCCCGACGGCAGGTTCAGGCCGATGGTGATGCGCTGGTCCGTTTCGGTCAGTTTGAACAGCGTCAGCAGCTTAAAGCCCACCTGCGCAGGGATGTGGTCAATCACGGTGCCACGCTTGATGGCTTCAACCTGGAGTTTGTTATCGTGTGTCATGGTCGTCTCCCCTTACAGAGCTAATTCGCGATTCAGAACCAGTGCCAGTAACGCCTGGCGAGCGAAGATGCCGTTTCCGGCCTGCTGGAAGTACCAGGCGTGCGGCGTTTTGTCCACGTCTGTGGTGATCTCATCGATGCGCGGCAGCGGGTGCAGCACCTTCATATTGTCACGCGCGCCTTCAAGGTCGCTGGCGCGCAGCACGAACTGCGCCTTCACGTTGGCGTACTCGGACGGATCCAGACGCTCTTTCTGCACGCGGGTCATGTAGAGAATATCCACGTTGCCCATCACCTCTTCGATACTGGCGTGCAGGCTCCACGCGATGCCTTTCTCGTCCAGCATGTCGAGAATGTACTGCGGCATCGCCAGCGCGTCCGGCGCGATAAAGAAGAAGCGGTTGCCGTTAAATTTCGCCAGCGCCTGGGTCAGGGAGTGGACGGTGCGGCCATATTTCAGGTCGCCGACCATGGCGATGTTCAGGTTCTCAAGCGTGCCCTGCGTCTCCTGAATGGTGAACAGATCCAGCAGGGTCTGCGTCGGATGCTGGTTAGCACCGTCACCGGCGTTCAGTACCGGAATGCCGCCGGAAAACTCGGTCGCCAGACGCGCCGCGCCCTCCTGCGGGTGGCGCATCACAATCGCGTCAACGTAGGTACTGATAACCGAAATGGTATCCGCCAGGGTTTCGCCTTTTTTGCCCAGCGACGTGTTGCTGCTGTCCGAGAAGCCCACCACGCTCGCGCCCAGACGGTGCATGGAGGTTTCGAAGGAGAGGCGGGTGCGGGTCGAGGCTTCGAAGAAGCAGCTCGCAATCACCTTGTGCTTCAACAGCTCCGGTTGCGGATTGGCCTTCAGTTTTGCCGCGGTTTCCAGAACCAGTTCCAGCTCTTCGCGGCTGAGGTCGTTTATGGAAATGATGTGTTTTTGATAAAGCGGATTCATGTTTATCTCCTGACGCCGGGCAAAAAAAAGCCCCTCAAATGAGGGGCTCTGGGAATAGGTTTAGCAACGGGAAGAAAAACGGCAGGCCAGCGTCTGATTTCAGACGCGGTAAGACGTTATGTCGTACACGATTGACCATGCTTCCTCCCGGCAAATTGTCGGGCATTATACGCAGCTCGCTTTTGGGATCAAGCGATTTAATGCACGCTTTACTCAATGCAAACGGTTCTTTGTGAATATTAATGCGTTCTGAGTAAATAATTAATTTGCTTATGTACCAGCGCGGTGCGCTTCACTACGCGGGGCGCGACCCAGACAATACTGCTCCCGGCCACTACACCTAAAATTTCCGGTAACTGGTGATAATCCAGAATACGCGCCACCGCGCGGCCATATCCGGCGACGGTATGGATAAGGATAAATTCGCTGTTGTGCTCCACGCTCACCACCATTTCAGAGACCGTACGCGCCGCGTCGGGGGCCGGGCGCAGCTGGGGATTCAGCGAATAAATCTTTAGCCCTTTGGCATTGCGAATTTTTATGACACCAAGCAACTTGAGCAGACGTGAAACGGTGGACTGGCTGATGGTCTCAAAACCACGCTCCTGTAAGTCACGGCGGATCTCTTCCTGGGAGAGATAGCTCTTTTCCGCGATCAGACGCTGGCAGACCGTTAGCTGTAGTTGCTCTTTGGGAGAGTACTCTTCGTAATCCATCATAGTTCCCATATCAGTTCCCGAAATAACCGGTCGCACCGCACCGATCCGTAGGCCGGATAAGCGCAGCGCCATCCGGCAAATCACAACAAAGCGCCCAGGCTTAACGCCACCATAATCACCACCGTTAAAATCCCCAGCAGCGGCGCGACCCATTTCAGATAACGCACGTAGGGCACGCGGGCGATAGCCAGCCCGCCCATCACGACGGCAGAGGTGGGAGTGATCAGGTTGACGATGCCGGACGCCGACTGGTAAGCCGTAACCACCAGGTCGCGGTTGACGTTAGCGAAATCGGCAAGGGGCGCCATGATCGGCATCGTCAGAACGGCCAGGCCGGACGAAGAAGGCACAAGAAACGACAGCACCACTTCCAGCCAGTACATCACGTTGATGAACGCCACCGTCGACAATCCGGTGACCATTCCCTCGGCGCTGTGCAAAATGGTGTGGGTAATCATGCCCTTATCCATGATCACTACGATACCGCGCGCGATGCCGATTATCAGCGCGACGCCCAGCAAATCTCGCGCGCCGTTGATAAAGGTTGAGGTCAGCTCCTCTTCGCTCATGCGGGCGATCAGCCCGACGATAATGGCACTGGCGAGGAACACCGCCGAAATCTCCGCCATCCACCAGCCCAGCACCGCCACGCCGTAGATCATCACCGCGAAGGCGAGGGCGAAGATCACCAGGATGAGTTTGCGCACCGGGGTAAATTCCAGCGACTGCTCGCCCTTGTTACCGAGAAAGTGGGCGAGATTTTCTTCCTGCTTATCCGCCACGATCGACAGCGACGGATCCTTGCGCACCTTGCGGGCGTAGCGCATTACCCACGCCACGCAGATGATCCAGCCGATCACCAGCAGCGCGATGCGTAGCATGATGCCGTTGGTGAAGGGGATCCCGGCGGCGTTGGCGGCGATCACCGTGGCGAACGGGTTGATGGTGGATCCGAGCGTGCCGATCCCCGCGCCGAGCAGCACGGTAGAAGCCGCAACCACCGGATCGAACCGCGCTGCCAGCATCACCGGCACAAGTAAGGTATAGAAGGGTAGCGACTCTTCGGCCATGCCGTAAATCGTGCCGCCGGCGGCAAACAGCGCCATCAGGATCGGGATCATCCACTCTTCGCGGCCGCGTAGTCGGGTGGTGACGCGCTCGATCCCGGCGTCTATCGCCCCGGTTTTAGTGACGATCCCGAGGAATCCCCCGATGATCAGAATAAACAGCGCCACGTCGATCGCCCCGGCCTGGCCGGACTCCGGATCGTACAGCCCGGCAATCGGCGCCATCAGCACGGAGACGAGCCCCTGCGGGTGCGCTGCCACGTGCGCGTAAGTGCCCGCAACCGGCACTTCTTTGCCGAGCGCCTCGTTCATCGTCATATGGTACTGCCCGGCCGGAACAATCCACGTCAGCACGGCAACCACGGCAATCAGAAAAAAGAGAATGGTATAAGCGGAGGGAAATTTGAACTTGCCCATGATGTTCTCCTGAACCCGGCGCACCCCGCGGCGCGCCGGGCGGTGATTAGTCGCCGAGTGTCGCCACCATGACCGCTTTAATGGTGTGCATGCGGTTCTCTGCTTCGTCGAAGACGATGGAGTTCGGGGATTCAAAGACCTCTTCCGTCACCTCCAGCCCCTTCAGGCCGTACGCCATCTCGATTTCGCGGCCCACTTTGGTATGTTCGTTGTGGAACGCCGGCAGGCAGTGCATGAACTTGACGTTCGGGTTACCGGTGGCCTTCATCACGTCCGCATTAATCTGATACGGCTTCATCAGGCTAACGCGCTCGGCCCACGCCTCCTTCGGCTCGCCCATGGAAACCCAGACGTCGGTGTAGAGGAAATCGGTGCCCTGCACGCCTTCTCCCACATCGTCGGTGAGGGTGATGCGCGCGCCGGTCTCTTTGGCGATGGCGCGGCACTGCTCAACCAGCCCGGCCTCCGGCCAGAAGGATTTCGGCGCCACAAGGCGGATATCCATCCCCATTTTGGCCGCGCCGACCATCAGCGAATTACCCATGTTGTTGCGCGCGTCGCCGAGATAAGCAAAGCTCAGCTCCGGCAGGGTTTTGCCCGGAGAGTGCTCCAGCATGGTCATCAGGTCGGCAAGGATTTGCGTGGGGTGGAACTCGTCGGTCAGGCCGTTCCACACCGGCACTCCCGCGTATTCGCCCAGCTCCTCAACGATGGCCTGGCCGTAGCCGCGGTACTCGATGCCGTCATACATGCGGCCCAGCACGCGCGCGGTGTCCTTCATCGACTCTTTGTGGCCAATCTGCGAGCCGCTTGGGCCGAGGTAGGTGACCTGCGCGCCCTGGTCGAACGCGCCCACTTCAAAGGCGCAGCGGGTGCGGGTGGATGTTTTTTCAAAGATCAGGGCGATGTTTTTCCCGACCAGGGTTTGTTTTTCGCGACCGGCTTTTTTAGCGGCCTTCAGCTCGATGGCGAGGTCGATCAGGTACTGGATCTCCGCCGGGGTGTAGTCCAGCAGTTTCAGGAAGTTGCGGTTTTTCAGGTTGATGGTCATGGGTAAATCCTTTTTAAAATTAATGTCTAAGACCTTACCCCTCACCCCAGCCCTCTCCCCAAAGGGGAGAGGGTGTAATCGTCCCCTCTCCCCTTTGGGGAGAGGGTTAGGGTGAGGGGAAATGGGTGCTCAGTTACGAATCAACGTGCCTTTCTCGCCCGCCAGGATCTCCGCGCCGTCGGCCAGCGCGCCGATCCCGGCAATGCCGTTGCAGGCTTCAACAAACTCGCGGCAGGCGGCCACTTTTGGCCCCATCGATCCGGCGTCGAACTGCATGCCTCTGAGCAGTTCCGGCGTGACCTGCGCCAGCGGGCGCTGGGTCGGCTTGCCCCAGTCGAGGTACACTGCGTCGGCATCGGTGAGGATCAGCAGGGCATCGGCCTCGATCTGCCGCGCCAGCAGAGCGGCGGAGAGGTCTTTGTCTATCACCGCCTCAATGCCGCGATAACCGTTGGCGTTTTCCACCACCGGCACGCCGCCGCCGCCGTTGCAGATGACCAGGTGGTCGCGCTGAATAAGCGCCGTAATGGCGTCGCTCTCCACGATGCGCTTCGGCTGCGGAGAGGGCACAACGCGGCGGAAATAGGCCCCGTCGACCTTGAACACCCAGCCTTTTTCCGCGGCCAGCGCTTTCGCCTGGGCTTCGCTGTAGACCGGGCCGATGTACTTGGTCGGGTTGCTGAACGCCGGGTCGGCGGCGTCCACTTCCACCTGCGTGAGCAGGACGCTGACCTCGCGCTGGGGCAGATTGTTTTTCAGCGCCTGCTGGAGCATGTAGCCGATCATTCCCTGGCTTTCGGCGCCAAGAACGTCCAGCGGGTAGGGAGTGACTTTGTCGTAGGCGCTGTTTTGCAGCGCCAGCAGTCCGACCTGCGGGCCGTTGCCGTGCACCAGCACCACGCGCCACTGTTCCGTTAAGCCGGCGATGGTGCGGGCGGCCTGCTCGATGTTCTGGCGCTGGATCTCCGCTTCCAGCGGCTCGCCGCGCTTGAGCAGCGCGTTGCCGCCAAGGGCCACAACCAGAGTGGGTTTTCGTTCCATGATGGCTCCTTTAAATTCCGTCGCGTTCCAGTGGGCAGCTCATGCAGCGCGCGCCGCCGCGACCGCGTCCCAGCTCGTCGCCCGGGATCGGCAGCACGGTGATGCCCGCTTTGTCGTATTTCTCGTTGGTCCAGACGTTGCGCTCGTAGCCGATCACCACGCCCGGACGGATGGTCAGGACGTTGTTGGCGTCGTTCCACTGCTCGCGTTCGGCTTCAAAGGCATCGCCGCCGGTGGTGATCAGGCGCACCTGGTTAATGCCGAGGGCTTTCTCGATGGCGTGCAGCAGGTCGGTTTCCTGGGTACGCAGCAGGCCGCCGCGTCCGTCCGGGGTGAGCGTCCAGCACTGGGCGTCCTTGCGCACCACTTCCGGGTAAACGGAGAAGGTGTCCACGTCGATGTGGGTCATCACGGTGTCGAGGTGCATGCAGGAGCGATGTTTCGGCAGCTCAACGGCGATCACGCGCTCGGCCTGACGATGTTTAAACAAGCTGTTGGCGAGGAACTCCACGCCCTGCGGCGTCGTGCGCTCTGACATGCCGATCAATACCGCCCCGCGGCCAATCACTAATACGTCGCCGCCTTCCAGGGTGGCGTGGTCGTAATTAATATTCTCGTCGCCGAAATACTTAATAAACTCGCCATCGGCAAATGCGGGGTGCCAGCGATATATTGCGCGCAGATTATTGGTTTCGCGCTGACGGGCCGGTTTCGCCATCGGATTAATGGACACGCCGTTATAAATCCAGCAGGAGGTATCGCGGGTAAATAAGTGGTTCGGCAGCGGTTTCATAATAAAATCATTCGCCGTGTGGGTATCGACCACCATATTTTTAATAGCCGCCGGAATTTCACCGTAGGTTAATCCGCCGCTTAATCGGCGCGCCAGTTCCCGGTGCGGCATATCCGCCAGCCAGCCGCGGACGTCGCCGGCAAAGGCTGGGCCGAGGCGGTAGTCGGAGATTTGTGTTTCAAGAAGCCAGGCTTTTGCTTCGGCAATATCAAGCGTTTGCGTAAGAAGGTCGGTCAATAGCAGGACTTCCACACCCTGCTCGCGCAGCGTGTTTGCGAAGATATCATGCTCCTCTCCCGCCCGCTCAACCGAGAGCACGTCATCAAATAACAACTCCTGACAATTCGATGGCGTTAAACGTTTAAGACTTAAATTAGGACGGTGCAGCATAACGCTACGCAATTGACCAATTTCAGAACCGACGTAATGCTTTTCCATAATTATTCCTTTAACTGTTTTTCAGAATAAAAAGGGCATGCGCCATTTGATGTATTTAATTTCATGGCGGCTAAGCTCAATTGATTTCGTGATTCATAGTAGGCGCTTAAATAATGGTTATTGTGACGCTGCTCACGCGAAAACCGATATTGAGCAGTTTATTTTCAATTGCATGATTCGTATCAGATAATGATTAATTTCATATTATTACGGGATGAATAGCTAAGCAGGAACGGGTGGCAATATTTGAGGTTGTTATTGTTTTGTAGAATTACATGCTTTGAAATATTTAGTTATGCTGTTGATTTTAATGAATAAAATTTTGCCTCGAGAATAGCTATGCAATAATGACAGTTAACTATTTTTCACTTAAGAGAAATCGATAAATAATTATGGATTTTTAAAGGAAATAACCGAAGTGATAAAGTGTGATGCAACAACAGGTTTTGTGAGTTACGTTTTAAATTCAGCGAGTTAGATAAGTTGCGTAAAGCTTTTGAAATGAGGTTATGCATAACGACTGCATAAATGCCTTTATGTAATTAACAGTGAATTAACACATTTTCCGATAAACATGCGCTGGCGCAAATCTTGTCTAAAAAGGGCTGGTATGGGAGAGGCGATTCTCGTATAAAAGATAAAAATGAAACAATGTTTTAATTTGAGGGTTGTATCATGATTATTGGCAATATTCATCATCTCCAGTCCTGGCTACCAGAAGAGCTGCGCCAGGCCATTGAGCACGTCAAGGCCCACGTCACCGACGCGACGCCGACCGGCAAGCACGACATCAGCGGCAACAGCCTGTTTTATCTGGTATCGGAGGAGATGACCCAGCCGTTCGCTGAGCGTCGCGCTGAATACCATGCACGCTACCTGGATATTCAGATTGTGCTGAAGGGGCAGGAAGGGATGACCTTCAGCACCCTGCCGCACGGCACGCCGGACACCGACTGGCTGGCGGACAAAGACATCGCGTTCCTGCCGGAAGGCGAGCAGGAGAAAACCGTGGTGCTGAGCGAAGGGGATTTCGTGGTGTTTTACCCGGGCGAAGTGCATAAGCCGCTGTGCGCGGTGGGTGCACCTGCTAAGGTCAGGAAAGTGGTTGTTAAGATGCTGGTGGAGTAACCCTTACCCCTCACCCTAACCCTCTCCCCAAAGGGGAGAGGGGACTTTACCACCCTCGCCCCTTTGGGGAGAGGGCCGGGGTGAGGGGTTAGCGGACATTATGTGATCCAGCTTAAACTTCCCGCACTCCCTCCTCATCTCCCATTTACCTGTGCTTTTTCTCCGTCATAGTATGATCGTTAAATTAATGAACACTGTTCTATAATGTAGAACAAAATGATTCAGCAAGGAGATCACATGCCGCAGTCCGCGTTGTTCACGGGTATCATTCCCCCTGTCTCCACCATTTTTACCGCCGATGGCCAGCTCGATAAACCGGGCACCGCCGCGCTGATCGACGATCTGATCGCGGCAGGCGTTGACGGCCTGTTCTTCCTGGGCAGCGGCGGCGAGTTCTCCCAGCTCAGCGCCGAAGAGCGTAAAACCATTGCCCGCTTTGCTATCGATCATGTCGATCGTCGTGTGCCGGTCCTGATCGGCACCGGCGGCACCAACGCCCGGGAAACCATTGAGCTGAGCCAGCACGCGCAGTTGGCGGGCGCGGACGGCATCGTGGTGATCAACCCTTACTACTGGAAAGTGTCGGAAGCGAACCTGATCCGCTATTTCGAACAGGTGGCCGACAGCGTCACGCTGCCGGTGATGCTCTATAACTTCCCGGCGCTGACCGGGCAGGATCTGACCCCGGCGCTGGTGAAAACCCTCGCCGACTCGCGCAGTAACATCGTCGGCATCAAAGACACCATCGACTCCGTCGCCCACCTGCGCAGCATGATCCACACCGTTAAAGCGGCCCATCCACACTTCACCGTGCTCTGCGGCTACGACGATCATCTGTTCAATACCCTGCTGCTCGGCGGTGACGGGGCGATCTCGGCCAGCGGTAACTTTGCTCCGCAGATGTCGGTAAATCTTCTGAAAGCCTGGCGGGATAAAGACGTGGCGAAAGCGGCTGAGTATCATCAGACCCTGCTGCAAATCCCGCAGATGTATCAGCTGGATACGCCGTTTGTGAACGTCATTAAAGAGGCGATCGTGCTCTGCGGTCGTCCAATTTCTACGCACGTCCTGCCACCAGCCTCGCCGCTGGACGAGCCGCGTAAGGCGCAGCTGAAAACCCTGCTACAACAGCTCAAGCTCTGCTGAGCCGGACGATAACGATGACCATTGAGAAAATTTTCACCCCACAGGACGACGCGTTTTATGCGGTGATCACCCACGCGGCGGGTCCGCAGGGCGCGCTGCCGCTGACTCCGCAGATGCTGATGGAATCCCCCAGCGGCAACCTGTTCGGCATGACGCAGAACGCCGGGATGGGCTGGGACGCCAACAAGCTCACCGGCAAAGAGGTGCTGATTATCGGTACTCAGGGCGGCATCCGCGCCGGAGACGGACGCCCGGTTGCGCTGGGCTACCACACCGGACACTGGGAAATCGGCATGCAGATGCAGGCGGCAGCGAAGGAGATCACACGCAACGGGGGGATCCCGTTCGCGGCCTTCGTCAGCGATCCGTGTGACGGGCGCTCGCAGGGCACGCACGGCATGTTCGACTCCCTGCCGTATCGTAACGACGCGGCGATCGTGTTTCGTCGTCTTATCCGCTCTCTTCCGACGCGGCGGTCGGTGATCGGCGTGGCAACCTGCGATAAAGGGCTGCCCGCCACCATGATTGCGCTGGCCGCGATGCACGACCTGCCGACCATTCTGGTGCCAGGCGGAGCGACGCTGCCGCCGACCGTGGGGGAAGATGCGGGCAAGGTGCAGACCATCGGCGCGCGCTTCGCCAACCATGAACTCTCCTTGCAGGAGGCCGCCGAGCTGGGCTGCCGCGCCTGCGCGTCGCCGGGCGGCGGGTGTCAGTTCCTCGGCACGGCGGGCACCTCGCAGGTGGTCGCGGAAGCGCTGGGTCTGGCGTTGCCGCACTCCGCGCTGGCGCCGTCCGGACAGGCGGTGTGGCTGGAGATCGCCCGCCAGTCAGCGCGGGCGGTGAGCGAGCTGGATAACCGCGGCATCGCCACGCGCGATATCCTTACCGATAAAGCCATCGAAAACGCGATGGTGATCCACGCGGCGTTCGGCGGCTCCACTAATTTACTGCTGCACATTCCGGCCATTGCCCACGCGGCGGGCTGCACGATCCCGGACGTTGAACACTGGACGCGCGTCAACCGCAGGGTGCCGCGCCTGGTGAGCGTGCTGCCCAACGGCCCGGACTATCACCCGACCGTGCGTGCGTTCCTCGCGGGCGGCGTGCCGGAAGTCATGCTCCACCTGCGCGATCTCGGCTTGCTGCACCTGGATGCCATGACCGTCACCGGCCAGACGGTGGGCGAGAACCTCGACTGGTGGCAGAGCTCGGAGCGCCGTAAGCGCTTCCGCCAGTGCCTGCGCGAGCAGGACGGCGTGGAGCCGGATGACGTGATCCTGCCGCCGGAGAAAGCAAAAGCGAAAGGGCTGACCTCGACGGTTTGCTTCCCGACGGGCAACATTGCGCCGGAAGGATCGGTGATCAAGGCCACGGCGATCGACCCGTCGGTCGTCGGTGAAGATGGCGTTTACCGCCACACCGGCCGGGTGCGGGTGTTTGTCTCGGAGGCGCAGGCGATCAGGGCCATCAAGCGGGAAGAGATTGAGCAGGGCGATATCATGGTGGTGATCGGCGGTGGACCGTCCGGCACCGGCATGGAGGAGACCTACCAGCTCACCTCCGCGCTGAAGCACATCTCGTGGGGCAAAACGGTGTCGTTAATCACCGATGCGCGCTTCTCGGGCGTGTCGACGGGCGCCTGTTTCGGCCACGTGTCGCCGGAGGCGCTGGCGGGCGGGCCGATAGGCAAGCTGCGCGATAACGACATCATTGAGATTGCGGTGGACCGCCTGACATTAACAGGCAGCGTAAACTTTATCGGTACCGCGGACAACCCGCTGACGCCGGAAGAGGGCGCGCGCGAGCTGGCACGGCGGCAGGTGCATCCGGACCTGCACGCTCACGACTTTTTGCCGGACGATACCCGGCTGTGGGCGGCATTACAGTCCGTGAGCGGCGGCACCTGGAAAGGCTGTATTTATGACACCGATAAAATCATTGAGGTAATTAACGCCGGTAAAAAAGCGCTCGGTATTTAATTATTTTGTGAGAGAAAATCGTCTGCGGAAAATAGTCCGCGGGCGGTTTTTACGTGCCTGCAATTTACTAATTTAAACAATAAGTTGCGATATATCGTTGACGTCACAAAAGCGAAATAACGTAATTCAGAAATAAGATATGAGCATTGCTGGTTAATTGAACAGCTCATTACACTCCATTAACACGATGTTGTAATTCAGCACACTACATAAGGGTGTAATTCTGATGACGCAATTAACCATGAAAGACAAAATTGGCTACGGGCTGGGTGACACCGCCTGCGGCTTCGTCTGGCAGGCCACGATGTTCCTGCTGGCCTATTTCTACACCGACGTCTTCGGCCTCTCCGCGGGCATTATGGGGACGCTGTTTTTAGTCTCCCGCGTGCTCGACGCCGTGACCGACCCGCTGATGGGGCTGCTGGTAGACCGCACCCGCACGCGGCATGGCCAGTTTCGCCCGTTCCTGCTGTGGGGCGCCATCCCGTTCGGCATCGTCTGCATGCTGACCTTCTACACGCCGGACTTCTCCGCGCAGGGCAAAATCATCTACGCCTGCGTGACCTATATTCTGCTGACTCTGGTCTACACCTTCGTTAACGTCCCGTACTGCGCCATGCCGGGCGTCATTACCGCCGACCCGAAAGAGCGTCACGCCCTGCAGTCCTGGCGTTTCTTCCTCGCCGCCGCGGGGTCGCTCGCCATCAGCGGCATCGCGCTGCCGCTGGTCAGCATCATTGGCAAAGGCAACGAGCAGGTGGGTTATTTCGGCGCCATGTGCGTACTGGGCCTGAGCGGCGTGGTGCTGCTCTACGTCTGCTTCTTTACCACCAAAGAGCGCTACACCTTTGAGGTGCAGCCGGGTTCGTCGGTGGCGAAAGACCTTAAGCTGCTGCTGGGCAACAGCCAGTGGCGCATCATGTGTGCCTTCAAGATGATGGCGACCTGCTCCAACGTGGTGCGCGGCGGGGCGACGCTCTACTTCGTGAAATACGTGATGGATCACCCGGAGATGGCGACCCAGTTTTTACTCTACGGCAGCCTCGCCACCATGTTCGGCTCGCTCTGCTCCTCCCGCCTGCTGGGCCGCTTCGACCGCGTTACCGCCTTCAAGTGGATCATCGTCGCTTACTCGCTGATTAGCCTGCTGATTTTCGTCACCCCGGCGGAGCACATCGCGCTGATTTTTGCCCTCAACATTCTGTTCCTGTTCGTCTTTAACACCACCACGCCGCTGCAGTGGCTGATGGCCTCTGACGTGGTGGATTACGAGGAGAGCCGTAGCGGTCGCCGCCTCGACGGGCTGGTGTTCTCCACCTACCTGTTCAGCCTGAAGATTGGCCTGGCAATTGGCGGGGCGGTGGTGGGCTGGATCCTGGCGTACGTCAACTACTCCGCCAGCAGCAGCGTGCAGCCGGTCGAGGTGCTGACCACCATCAAAATTCTGTTCTGCGTGGTGCCGGTGGTGCTCTACGCGGGCATGTTCATCATGCTTTCGTTCTACAAGCTCACCGACGCCCGCGTGGAGGCCATCAGCCAGCAGCTGATCAAGCACTGCGCGTCGCAGGGCGAGGCCGTTCCCGACGCTGCGACAGCCGCATCCCATTAACCGGAGGCAACATGGAAATTACTAACCCGATACTCACCGGCTTCAACCCGGACCCGTCCCTGTGCCGTCAGGGCGAGGACTACTACATCGCCACCTCGACCTTCGAGTGGTTCCCGGGCGTGCGCATCTACCACTCCCGCGATCTGAAAAACTGGTCGCTGGTCAGCACCCCGCTGAACCGCGTGTCGATGCTGGACATGAAGGGCAACCCGGACTCCGGCGGCATCTGGGCACCGTGCCTGAGCTACGCCGACGGGAGGTTCTGGCTGCTCTACACCGACGTGAAGATTGTCGACTCGCCGTGGAAAAACGGCCGCAATTTTCTCGTCACCGCGCCGTCCATCGAGGGGCCGTGGAGCGAGCGGATCCCGATGGGCAACGGCGGGTTCGATCCCTCCCTGTTCCACGACGACGATGGCCGCAAATACTACCTCTACCGCCCGTGGGGGCCGCGCCACCACAGCAACCCGCACAACACCATCGTGATGCAGGAGTTTGATTCGCAGACTGGCACGCTCTCGCCCGAGCGCAAAACGCTGTTTACCGGCACGCCGCTCTGCTACACCGAAGGGGCGCATCTTTATCGCCAGGCGGGATGGTACTACCTGATGGTTGCCGAGGGCGGCACCAGCTACGAGCACGCCGTCGTGGTGCTGCGCGCAAAAACCATCGACGGGCCGTACGAGCTGCACCCGGACGTGACGATGATGACCAGCTGGCACCTGCCGGAGAACCCGCTGCAAAAGAGCGGTCACGGCTCGCTGCTGCAAACCCACACCGGGGAGTGGTATATGGCCTACCTCACCAGCCGCCCGCTGCGCCTGCCCGGCGTGCCGCTGCTGGCCTCCGGCGGGCGCGGCTACTGCCCGCTGGGGCGCGAGACCGGCATCGCCCGCATTGAATGGCGCGACGGCTGGCCGTACGTGGAAGGCGGCAGGCACGCGCAGCTGACCGTGCCCGGCCCGCAGGTGGCGGAGCAGCCCGCAGCCGCTCAGGGTAACTGGCGGGATGATTTCGACGACAGCACGCTTGACCCTGAATTGCAGATTCTGCGCATTCCGTTCGACGATACCCTCGGCTCGCTTACCGCCCGCCCGGGCTACTTACGGCTCTACGGCAACGACTCGCTCAACTCAACCTTTACCCAGTCGACCGTGGCGCGCCGCTGGCAGCATTTCACCTTCCGGGCCGAGACGCGGATGCAGTTCTCGCCGGTCCACTTCCAGCAGAGCGCGGGGCTGACCTGCTACTACAACAGCAAAAACTGGAGCTACTGCTTTGTGGACTACGAGGAGGGGCAGGGCAGAACGATTAAGGTTATTCAGCTCGACCACAACGTGCCGTCATGGCCGCTGCACGAGCAGCCGATTCCGGTGCCGGAACAGGCCGAGAGCGTCTGGCTGCGGGTGGACGTGGATAAACTGGTCTACCGCTACAGCTACTCGTTCGACGGCGAGACATGGCACGCCGTGCCGGTCACCTATGAGGCGTGGAAATTGTCGGACGACTACATCGGCGGGCGCGGTTTCTTCACTGGTGCGTTTGTGGGACTGCACTGCGAGGACATCAGCGGCGACGGCTGCCACGCGGACTTCGACTACTTCACCTACGAGCCGGTATAGCCCAGTGCGCGTGAGAGCTCGAGCCCGGCCTGCTGAAGCTCCTCGCGGAAATTAGCCAGCTCGGCGTCGTCCACGCGCGAGGTCAAGGTCGACAGGCTCAGGGCGGCAATCACGCGGGATTGGTGGTTCCACACCGGCACCGCCACGCAGCGCACGCCCTGCTCGTTCTCTTCGCTGTCCAGGGCGTAGCCTTGTTCGCGGGTCTGCGTCAGGGCAGTCATTAACGCTTCCCGGGAGGCGAGGGTGGAAGGGGTATAGGTGGTGTATTGATAGCCCTCCAGCAGGGCGTTCAGCTCGGCCTCGCCCAGCCAGGCAATCAACACCTTGCCGATGGCGGTGGCGTGAACCGGCAGGCGGCGGCCGATGCGCGAATAGGCGATGGCGGCCAGCTTGCCTTCAATCTTCTCGATATAGACCCCTTCACGACCGTCCAGGATCCCCAGATGGGTGGTCTGCCCGGTCCGCTGGGACAGCTCCGTCAGCCAGCCTTTCGCCTTCTGGCGAATATCGATGGAGCCCACGACGAAATGACCGCGCTCAACCAGCTTCATGCCGAGGCGATACTTACCGTTCTCCGGGTTCTGATCGATATAGCCGTGAAGCTGGAGGGTTTTCAGCAGCGAGTGGAGGGTACTCTTGCTCAGCCCCATCAGTTTGCTGATGTCGGTGATCTTAAGCTCGGTGGCCTGCTCGTTGAACAGGTCGAGGATCTGCAACGCACGTTCAACAGACTGAATAATCGGCATAATGCTGGCATGTCCACGCTGGAATGAAGGCGAAAACGTACCTTTTTCAGGGTGAAAAATCAATGAAATGGCGCCGGTTTGCTCCCTCTCCCCGTGGGAGAGGGCCGGGGTGAGGGCATAAGGCCGCAGCGTTGCCTGATTCGCCCGGCGGCGCTACGCTTGCACGGGCCTACGGGTTGTGTTTTCTCCCTCTCCCTGTGGGAGAGGGCCGGGGTGAGGGCACCAGGCCGCATCGTCGCCTGATTCGCCCGGCGGCGCTGCGCTTGCACGGGCCTACGGGCTGGGTGTTCTCCCTCTCCCTGTGGGAGAGGGCCGGGGTGAGGGCACCAGGCCGCATCGTCGCCTGATTCGCCCGGCGGCGCTGCGCTTGCACGGGCCTACGGGCTGGGTGTTCTCCCTCTCCCCGTGGGAGAGGGCCGGGGTGAGGGCACCAGACCGCAGAGGAGTCAATCACTCCCCAAGCGTCGCCACCATCACCGCCTTAATCGTATGCATCCGGTTTTCCGCCTGGTCGAAGACGATACTCGCCGCCGACTCAAACACCTCGTCCGTCACTTCCATCCCGCCGTGCAGATCGAACTCCTTCGCCATCTGCTTGCCGAGCGTAGTCTGGTCGTCATGGAACGCGGGCAGACAGTGCAGGAACTTCACGTTCGGGTTGCCGGTCAGCGCCATCATTTGCGCGTTCACCTGATACCCCCTCAGCAGCGCAATCCGCTCCGCCCACTTCTCTTTGGCTTCGCCCATCGACACCCACACGTCGGTATAGATAAAGTCCGCGCCCTTCACGCCCGCCGCCACGTCTTCCGTCAGGGTGATTTTCCCGCCGTGCTTTTCCGCTAGCGCACTGCACTCCGCCACCAGGCTCTCTTCCGGCCAGCAGGCTTTCGGGGCCACCAGGCGTAGATCCAGCCCGGTCAGCGCCGCCGCTTCCAGCATCGAGTTGCCCATGTTGTTGCGCGCGTCGCCCGCGTAGACCAGCGTCATCTCGTTAAACGCCTTGCCCGGCAGGTGCTCCTGCATGGTCAGCAGATCCGCCAGCAGCTGCGTCGGGTGGAACTCGTTGGTCAGCCCGTTCCACACCGGCACGCCCGCATACTGCGCCAGCGTTTCGACGACTTCCTGGCCGTGACCGCGATACTGAATGCCATCGTACATCCGCCCGAGCACGCGTGCGGTATCCTTAATTGACTCTTTATGCCCAATCTGGCTGCCGCTCGGCCCTAACCAGGTAACGCGCGCGCCCTGATCAAATGCGGCAACTTCGAAAGAGCAACGTGTACGGGTTGAGTCTTTTTCGAAGATGAGCGCGATGTTTTTGCCAGTAAGCTTTTGTACTTCCTTGCCATTTTTTTTATCGGCTTTGAGCTGTGCGGCAAGAGTCAGCAGAGAAGTGAACTGTGCAGGGGTAAAGTCGAGCAATTTCAGAAAGTGTTTCTTGTACAGATCAGACATTTTATCCTCGCATGGCGAACGCCACTTATTGAATTAAAATTCACTTTATATGTGTAATTATTCATTTGCAACCCCGTTTCACAAATCTTTCCAACAAAGGTGGAGGCAAACCCGTCCGTGTGTGAAAATAGAAGTATCTGCCGCACTTTAAAGAGGATTGACCCATGGCAAACCCGGAATTACTGGAAGAGCAACGCGAAGAGACGCGTCTGATTATTGAAGAACTGCTGGAAGACGGTAGCGATCCGGACGCGCTGTACACCATCGAACACCATTTCTCTGCGGACGACTTTGAAGCGCTGGAAAAAATGGCCGTGGAAGCCTTCAAGCTGGGTTACGAAGTGACCGAGCCGGAAGAGCTGGAAGTGGAAGAGGGCGACACCGTCATCTGCTGCGATATCCTGAGCGAAGGCGCGCTGAAGGCGGAGCTGATCGACGCGCAGGTAGAACAGCTGATGAACCTGGCCGAGAAGTTTGAAGTGGAATACGACGGCTGGGGAACCTACTTCGAAGATCCGAACGGTGAAGATGGCGAAGAAGGCGACGACGAAGATTACATCGACGAAGACGACGACGGCGTGCGTCACTAAGCGTTTCAGGCGGTGGCGCGCGCCACCGCTTTTTTCAAGGCAGAACCATGGATTACCCGCAGATACTCGCCCCCGTACTCAACTTCCTTCAGTGCCCGACCCCGCAAGCATGGATTGATAAAGCCCGCGACCCGGCGAACCTGCCGCTGCTGCTCACCGACCACATGGTGTGCGAACTCAAGGCCGCCCAGACTGCGCTATTACTCGTGCGTAAATACATCGCCGACGAAAGCGGTGCCGATGCGCTGCTCGACTGGCTCAAGCCCTACGAACTGTTCACCTTCCGCGACGGCCCGGAGCCGGACTTCATCGCCCTGCACAAGCAGATTGGCAAAAGCGTGATGCCCAAAACCGACGACCCGTGGGGCCAGGCGCTCATCGACAGCATGGTGCTGCTGATTAAAGAGGAGCTGCACCACTTCTGGCAGGTGCGCGAGGCGATGCTGGCCCGCGACATTCCCTACGTCAAAATCACCGCCAGCCGCTATGCCAAAGGGATGCTGAAGGAAGTGCGCACCCACGAACCGCTGACGCTGATCGACAAGCTCATCTGCGGCGCCTACATCGAAGCCCGCTCCTGCGCACGCTTCGCCGCGCTGGCCCCGTTCCTCGACGACGACCTGCAGAAGTTCTATCTCTCGCTGCTGCGCTCGGAAGCGCGCCATTATCAGGACTACCTGACGCTGGCTCAGCAGTTGAGCGACGACGATATCTCACCGCGCATAAAGCTTTTTGGCGAAATTGAAGCCACACTTATCTCGACACCGGACCACGAGTTTCGCTTCCACAGCGGCGTGCCGGTGTAAACCGGCATAACTCAAGGATAAGGATGCGAGATGAATAAAAAGTGGACCCGTATTGTGATTATCGTCATTGCGGCTGCCGCCGTGGCGTTCTGGGTGTTTTTCGACAGGCAGCGCGCCCCGGAACGGTAGATGGATAACGCCCTCAACGCGATGCCCGCCTGGCAGGTGATTAAGGAGCAGGAGCCCGCGCTGCATCAGCGCATCCTCGACCAGATGGCCGCCCTGCAAAAAGCGGGCGAGCCGGAGCAGCAGATTATCGACACCATCCAGCCGCAGATCCTGCATCTGCAGATGACGCGCCTGCAAAACGCCCCGGACGCCAACGTGGTGAACTACATGACCATCAACATGGAGCAGACCGCCGCCATCCAGAAGGTGAGCGACGACGCCTGCTTCCGCTTCCTCTATCCGATGGTGAAGGGCGGCATCAACCCGATGCGCATGCTGGATAAAGACCTGATGGCGCGGCGCATGCAGGCCGATGCGGACATGATGCGCGCGGCCTACGGCAAAAACCGCCACACCGTGACCCAGGCCGAGCGTGAGGCGGCCGTCGAGGATGTCCGACCGATTATGAAGCAACTTGCCGATCAGTACGGCGAGGACATCCAGCTGCTGCAGATGCCGGAGAAGGCGGCGGGCAAAGAGAAGCTCTCCTGCGATATGGTGCAGGACATGTGGGCGAAGGTGCTGGCGCTGCCGGAGCAGAAGGCGGCAGGGGTGATTCGGCTGGCGGTGTCTGAGCTGGACTGACGGTAGCGCTGGTTTTTTGGGCACTTAGCGCAGGTTTAGCGCGTCGTCGCTTGCATGGCGGCGCGCGACAGGTATAATCCACAACGTTTCCGCATCCCCTTCAGTGCCGAAGTGGCGAAATCGGTAGACGCAGTTGATTCAAAATCAACCGTAGAAATACGTGCCGGTTCGAGTCCGGCCTTCGGCACCAAGTGATGCAATAATTAGCTACCTAAGGGTGGCTTTTTTTGTGTCCATTTCCGTCCAAATTCGTCCATATCCGTCTGTAATTCAAAGATAATTTATTTTCCGGTAATAACCATATTTGTTTTGTGGTATTTCCGTGTTGGTCATTTTTCATTCATTGACATCCACACGATTTGGGGGCCAAATTGGGGGCTTAGACGTAGTTCGATAATAGTGAGGCCCCCAAATGGCACTAACAGATCGCGCTATAGTCCACGCCAAGCCTTGTGGCAAGCCGTATAAGCTCAGTGACTCGCATGGACTTTACCTGCTGGTTAATCCTAACGGTTCAAAACGCTGGTACATCAAGTACCGCTTTGTAAACAAAGAGAAAAAGCTCGCTTTAGGGCCTTATCCGCTTTTGACGCTTGCACAGGCAAGACGCATGCGTGAAGAGGCCCAATTACTGCTGATTTCCGGCATCGATCCGAGTGCACACCGAAAAGCAGAACGCCTTGCGATAACGCCGGAACATACGTTTGAGTCTGTGGCACGCGAATGGGTCACCAGTAACGTGAACTGGTCGGCGGAACATAAGAAGCGGGTGCTGCGTTATTTCGAGCTTTATGTGTTCCCCACGAACGGCAGCTGTGACATCACCAAAATGAAGGTCAAAGATCTGCTGGTGCCCATCAAGGAGGTGGAGAAAGCGGGCAAACTGGATGTTGCTTCCCGGCTTCAGCAGCGCACTGCCTGCGTGATGCGCTATGCCGTCCAGAACGGCATTATCGATCATAACCCTGCATCAGATTTAACCGGCGCGGTTTCCACGCCCAAAGTTCGTCACCACCCGGCGTTGGATCTGAATCTTATCCCTGATTTCCTGGAAAGAATCGACGATTACAAAGGCCGTCATCTGACTCAACTGGCGGTAAAGCTGGCGCTGCTGCTGTTTATCCGCTCCAGCGAACTGCGCTTCGCCCGCTGGGATGAAATTGACCTGCGTAACGCCATGTGGACCATCCCTGCCGAGCGTGAGCCGATCCCCGGCGTTAAATATTCAGCGCGTGGGGCGAAGATGCACTCCCCACACTTGGTCCCATTGTCACGTCAGGCCATCGAACTGCTGCACGAGGTGCGGCAGCATTGCCGACCGGGAACTGAACTGGTGTTCCCCGGCGATCATAACTACCGCAAACCGATGAGTGAAAACACCATCAACAAAGCGCTGCGGGTGATGGGCTACGACACCCAGAAAGACGTCTGCGGCCACGGTTTTCGCACTATGGCCTGTAGCGCGCTGGTGGAGTCGGGTCTGTGGTCAAGTGACGCGGTCGAACGCCAGATGAGCCATCAGGAGCGCAAGCGCGTACGTGCCGCGTATATCCATAAGGCGCAGCACCTAGAAGAGCGCCGGGAAATGATGCAGTGGTGGGCGGATTATCTGGATGCAAACCGGTTCAGGCATGTTGTACCGTATGGCTTCAAAAAGTCGCCGGGAGGCGCACTCGACCATATGAGTTTCCAGGAGCGCAATGACCGGCAGCTAGAGGAGCTGAAAGCCAGAATACTGGCTGACTCGGAATGGCTGACGGCGTCTGAATTATCCGCAAAAGCGGGCTTTCGTTCCGCCGATCCTGATGCTGGCCCGAAAGGCTGGAAAGCCGCTGGGAAGATATTCTCGCTGAAGGTCGATGGTGAAGATTTGTACCCGGATTATGTTCTGGATGAGAAAATGAGGCCCCTCAAGGTTGTCAGGCTGATTCTCTCGCTGTTTAAAGAACGTAAGACCCCATGGGGGCTAGCAATCTGGTTCGGCTCGGCAAATCGCAGGTTGAGAGGAGGGAAGCCGAAAGATTTGTTGGTGTCAAAGTCAGAGTTAGTACTGATGGCGGCGCAGGATGAGGTTGAGTCGGGGGAGTAGGTTGCGGGATAAGGTAGAGATTAAGTGGGGGGATGATGCTCCAGTGGCATTACGAACAAGGTTCTTTAGCAGCATTTACGAAGCAAAAGGTATTGATGTCCATATACTTTTAGGGCATTAATCGCCTAGTTAGACGGCTCTGCACTGTGATGGCAATGCTAAAAACTGAGTGAAAATCAAAGTTTGAATTTTATCCCATTCAGTGATACTGTGTATTTATACAGTAGTGAAAAAATTTAACCTCTTGTAGGTCCTTGGTTTTATGGAATAATAAAATCAATTAATTTACAGGAGTTTTCTTATGCAATTGTTCGCCTTACGTGTGTTAATGAGACCACGCGACCCTGATCTTTTTTCAAAGGGATCTGTTCAAAAAGACATTGTGCATTTTGAAAATGCCATAGTATTCAGCGCGCAAAAGTTACATCTGACATCATCAACACCATCCGTTCATAAGAAAACCAGCTACACCCTGAAGCTGAGTATAAAACCCACTGAAGGTGTCATGGCTGGGGTCATATCAAAACAGCAAAAAATTAAAGGACATGATAAGGATTTTCGCGAATTCGATGTAGACAATTATCCACCTATCGTATGGATCTGGGATAGAGAAGAGCAAGTGTTATTGGTCGAGAAGAAAACAGCGGTATTCAAGGATGCGCATCAAGTTGCTAAGGCATTTGAAGATCTTGCCAACAACGACTATTTGGCCCAATTGGGGCTAAGAGTATTTATCGAAGCTTGCCTTGAAATGGAAGATTTTTGGTCTGAATATCATAGACTTCAGTTTATTGATAAAGTTAGTTTTACGTTGATTACTCCGAATATTTTCGGAAGTAGCAAGCAGGCCTTAACTGACGATTTGCGAAAGCTTGAGGCAGATACTAATGCAAACGCTGTAACCACAACATTTGAAAACACAGATGGTAATTTAAAGCTTAAAGGTTCTCATTGGGCATCTGTTTTTGTTGATTGGGTAAAAGATGGTGGTGGTTCTTGGTTAATTAAAGGTCGAAAAACACTCAAATCAAAACCTACAACTGTATCCAGTAATCAAACGGCCAAGATAGTCCTTATCGAAGGTGAGATTTCAGAAATTCAGTTAGATTGAATCGCCACGGGTTTAACAGACACCTCAGAGTCATTTAAGATGGCTTAAAGAGAGGTGCCCATGAGCGGTAAGCGTTATCCCGAAGAGTTTAAAACTGAAGCAGTCAAACAGGTTGTTGATCGCG